>JAALLB010000100.1 GCA_011087745.1 Hyphomicrobiales bacterium
GCGCAAGCCACGAGCCAATGCGCCGCAACGAGTCTAATCTATAGGCCGTTGGTATTACTGAAATTTCGGTTTGGCGGCCGTATTGCGCATTACCAAGGCTGGCTGGTGCAAAAGGAAGATTAAACTCTGGATGTGAGTTTAAGGAAGCTGGCGTAAAAGTCGCGCGCTTCTGCAGGCTGCATGTCTGGCTTGATCAGTTTGAAACCCGTAAAGGCTGCAATTTCAATATTGGCAAGTGCGAGTGCGTCAGTTTTGTTATACTTACCGGTGCTGTTGTATAGCTCTGCGAGCCATTTAATTCTGGTCTCATCCGCTTGTCGCGCTAATTCCTGCACATGTTCATTGCGCGCTGCCAATTGCCTGATACCTGCTTCCAAATCAAGATCAATTCGGGCCGCAAGTTGGTTTAGAAAATCCATTCTTTCACTGTTAGCATTGGTGATGTGAATAATTTTGGTTGTGTAGGCGTCAACCCATTCGTTTGTTAAATCGATCAGGTATTCTTCTATTGTGCTGAAATGAAAATAGAAAGAACCCTTTGTTTTTGCTGCTCTTTCACAAAGGCTGGCAATTGTGATTGCGTCGGCTCCATCAATTGCCAGGGCATTCAATCCAAGCAATATCCAGTCATTTTTCTTGAAGCGTCTTGATTTCATGCGCGCCTAGTCCTGTTACATACATTATAGTATGTTTTAAGTGGAAATCAAGTTCACTAATGGCAGGAAAGTTTGGTGCAGTATAACATATAATAGGAAGAATGTTTTTACATACTATACAGTATGTTATTTATTGGAAGCCATAAACATCGGGCCGCCCCTCCAGCGCGGGAATCCATATCCAAGGATCATGACCATATCAATATCAGAGGCGCTGCGAGCTATGCCTTCGTCCAATATCTTTTGCCCCTCACTGATCATTGCGTCGAGAATTCGGGTTTGGATCTCTTGCATGGTGAACATCTGGGGCGTTATGCCTGCTGCGGCTCGTTCATCCGCAATGATTTGTTCAACAATTGGGTCGGGAACACCTTTTCGGGCTCCATTTGGGTATTCGTACCAGCCAGAACCGGTTTTTTGGCCAAATCTGCCCAATTCGCACAGTTTGTCTGCAATTTTTACGTATCGTTCTTGTGGTGCTAAGCGTTTTCTGTTTGCCCAGCCAATATCAAGGCCTGCCATGTCCTGCATTTCAAAGGGGCCCATGGCCATTCCGAAATTGCGAAGTGCCTCATCTATTTCTTGTGGGGCTGCGCCATCTTCCAACATGTAATCACATTGTTTGCGATAATTCGCTAAAATCCGGTTACCAATGAAACCATCGCAAACACCGGAAAGGACAGGAACCTTTCGAAGCCTTTTGCCAAGCGTAAAACCTGTTGCCAAAACTTCGTTTGAAACAGTGTCTGTTTTGATTACTTCCAGCAGTTTCATGATGTGTGCTGGTGAGAAGAAATGCAAGCCAATTACCCGCTCAGGATGGGGCGTGCTGGCAGCAATTTCATTGATATTCAGATAGGACGTATTGGTTGCAAAAATAACTGTGCTTGAACAAATATCTGAGAGCTTTTTGAACAGTGATTTCTTTGTTTCCATGTCCTCGAAAATCGCCTCAATTACTAGATGCTGGATTGCAGATTTTGGTAGTCGTCTGTTGTCTCAAATACCGCTTTTATGGTTTTAAATTTTGCCTCGCTAATGAGCCCTCGCGCAAGGCTTGCTTCCAGTGTTTTTATAACCCGATCATGAGCTGTGCTGGCTTCAATTTCGCTGCGTTCTGCCAGTGTAACTTTGAGGCCAGCCAGCAACATTGTTGTTGCATGCCTGCACCCATAGTGCCGCCGCCGACCACGCCGCAATGATTTATTTCTCTTGGTTTTACGTCTTTTATCTCATGCATTTTTGCGGTTTGGCGTTCTGCAAAAAACACGTGCCTAAGTGCTGCAGATTGCAGACTTTCCTTAAGTATTACAAAGCGTTGCCTCTCATTTTTAAATGCATCTACTGCGCTTAATTTACTACCATCCAGAACTGACGAGGCGGCTTCAACGGGCGATAATTGCCCTCTGGCTTTTTTCTTGATGCCTTCCAGAATCTTGGAAACTTCCTCCTGGCTGGGTGGATTATCAACCGGGCGTTGCGGACGGCGACGGGCAATTCTTCGCTGATTTTACCAGTGGCAAAATTGACTGCGAATTTTTCCAATTCAGCTTCTGGCGCTAGCGAATCAATCAGGCCGAATTCCAATGCAGAGTTGGCGTTTATTGGTTTGCCGCTTGTTACATTTCAATCGCTTTTTGGGCGCCAACTATTCGGGGCAAACGTACCGTTCCTCCAGCGCCTGGAATTAGGCCCAAATTTACTTCGGGCAGGCCAAGTTTTGCAGATGGAACAGCAATGCGAAAATGGCATCCAATAGTGACTTCACAACCGCCGCCAAGGGCAGTCCCATGTATTGCTGCGATCCATGGCTTTTTCGATGCTTCAATGCGTGAAATTACATCCGGCAAGTGAGGTTCTATTGGGGGCTTTCCAAACTCGCGAATATCGGCGCCAGCGATGAAAGTTCGACCTTCACAAATCAGGATGATTGCCTTGATCGCTTGATCAGCATCCAGTTGTTCGCAAGCTTGCTGCAAACCCAAACGTATTGCATGGGAAAGTGCATTTACAGGCGGGTTATTGATGCGGACGGTTGCCAGCGGTGGATTGAGTTCAATTGATACGGGCAATGGAGTGCCTATCCGCCGGTTGTGCTCATATGGCGTGATACAGATGGAGCCGCATTGCGTCCGATAACAAAGTCATGTCCCTTGGGTTTGCGGCTGATTGCTTCATCAATCGCCTGAGAAACAAGTTCATTGCCGTTAGAACCGCGAAGTAGTTCGCGAAGATCTGCTGCATCGTCTTTTCCAAGGCACATATAAAGCGTGCCAGTACAGGTTAAACGTACACGGTTGCAGCTTTCGCAAAAATTATGGGTCATTGGCGTAATAAAGCCGATCCGTCCATCCGTTTCCTTTACCTTAACGTAGCGGGCAGGGCCGCCGGTTTTGTAAGGAATGTCCAAAAGCGAGTATTTTTCTTCCAGGCGCTCACGAACCGTGGAAAGCGGAAGATATTGGTCTGTTCTATCTTCGTCGATCTCTCCAAGTGGCATGGTTTCAATTAGTGTGAAGTCAAACCCTTCGCCATGAGCCCATTTCATCATGGTTTCTATTTCATGTTCGTTGACCGTTTTCAGGGCAACAGCATTGATTTTGATTTGAAGTCCGGCCTTTTTGGCTGCTTCCAGTCCTGTCATGACTTGGGGAAGTCGACCCCACCGAGTGATTTCTGCAAACTTGGCTTCATCCAGGGTATCCAGCGATACATTGATACGCTTAACGCCAGCATCCACCAATTCATTGGAGTATTTGGCAAGCTGGGAACCATTGGTAGTCAGCGTCAATTCATCCAGACCGCCACCATCAAGCATTTTGCCCAAATTGCGGATCAAATCCATAATCCCGCGGCGTACAAGTGGTTCACCACCAGTAAGGCGGAGCTTGCGAACACCCTTCTCAACAAAGACCGCACACAGGCGCTCCAGTTCTTCCAGCGTTAGAAGTTCTTTCTTGGGCAAGAAGGTCATATCTTCTGCCATGCAATAGACACAGCGGAAATCACAGCGGTCGGTTACAGATACACGAAGGTATTCAACCATACGGCCAAACGGGTCGATCATTGAGGGGTTATTATTATACATAAAACGAGCTTAGCAATAAGCATCGGGCAAATACAATCAGCAAAATGCATTTGCGCCATAAAATTTCGTTTTGATAAATTGTGAAAGTGAACTAGATTTAGGACACAGGATTTAGTGATTTGGGAGGATATCTAATGTCTGAGGTACCAGCTAGAGGAAGACGATCAGGCGGCAGAAGAGCGCGCGTGGCACTTCGTTCAGAAAAACTTGCTGAAGAGCTAAGACCTGTACATGCAGGTCTTGTTGGCGGGCAATACAAACCGCTTACAGATGCAGCAGTTGAACGTATTCACCAGGCAGCACTGGATGCGCTTGAACAAATCGGCCTTAGTGAAGCACCTGAATCCGGGGTTAAAATTCTAACGGATGCCGGAGCAATTCTTGGCGATGATGGGCGAATTCGGTTTCCGCGCGCACTTGTAGAAGACATGCTCGCAGTTGCAGCACGCGATATCACATTGCATGCGCGCAATCCAAAGCAGGATCTAAATCTGTCCGGCAGCAAGGTTCACTACGGAACGGCGGGTGCTGCTGTTCATATCGTAGATACAGAAAATAACGATTATCGAGAGTCCACGCTTCAGGATTTGTTTGATTCAGCCCGCATCGTGGAAAAATTGGATAATGTGCACTTTTTCCAGCGAACCATGGTAGCGCGCGATATTGTTGATAATTACGAGATGGACCTTAACACCATCTATGCTGCTTGTGCGGGTACCAAAAAACACGTGGGTACTAGTATTTTTGAACCGGGCTATGTGCCGGGCATCATGGAGATGCTACACATGATTTCTGGTGGTGAAGATAAATGGCGGGAACGTCCGTTTGTTTCAAATTCAAACTGTTTCGTCGTGCCGCCAATGAAGTTTGCAACCGAATCTTGCGAGGTGATGGAAACTTGTGTGCATGGCGGTATGCCAGTTCTTCTCCTGTCTGCCGGGCAGGCGGGTGCGACCGCTCCAGCACCGCTTGCAACTGCGATTGTACAGGCAGTGGCAGAATGTTTGGCCGGGCTTGTTTATGTCAATGCGATTAAGCTAGGTCATCCGGCAATCTTTGGTACCTGGCCATTTGTTTCTGATTTGCGCACAGGTGCAATGTCGGGTGGTTCTGGTGAGCAGGCACTACTCTCAGCTGGTTGTGCACAGATGCACCGTTATTACGACCTTCCAGGGGGCTCTGCTGCAGGCATTGCAGACGCAAAAATGCCTGATATGCAGGCTGGTTGGGAACAGACAATCTCCAATCTATCTGTTGGGTTAAGCGGTCTTAACATGGTGTATGAGAGCGTTGGCATGCATGCTTCATTGCTTGGTTTCTCTCTAGAATCTCTAATTTTGGGTGATGATCTTTTGGGCCAGGTACAACGCTGTATCAAAGGCATTGAAGTTACTGAAGACAGCGTTTCGCTGGATGCAATGAAGTCAGTTTGTTTAGGTGGTCCAAGCCATTATCTTGGTCATGATCAAACACTGGCTATCATGCAGACGGAATATATTTATCCAGAACTTGCGGACAGAACTTCACCAAAAGAATGGGCAGAAATTGGCAAACCTAATCTTATTGCCAAGGCAATTGAGCGCAAACGTTTAATTCTTGATGCACCGCGTGAGGCACTTATTGATCCAGCCACTGATGCGGAGATACGCAAGAAGTTCAATATTCATTTGCCTTCCTGATCTAATTGGTAAGCTGCGGCAGGGTTAAGCCTGCCGTTTTTGCATCAACCCTTTTCTTGCTGGGCAAAGAAGGATGTATCCTTGAGCACTTCAGGCAGTTCCATTTCATAGGATGAGCAACGAACCCGGCCGGATGGTTCACCCCGTATTAGCTCGTGGGTGAACCTGCTTGGCAATGCGTTTGGGCTTAGTTCAATTGCATCTTCAGCATAATAGGTTGTGATGTAGAGCGTTCGTGGTTGATCAGACAGGTTCGGGGCTGAGCCATGTAGAAGACTTGAATGCATCAGGCAAACAGAACCAGCTTTGCCTGTACATTTAACAATCTTGTCTTTGTGTTCCTCAAAAACTTCATCTGCCACGGCACCTGTGAACTGGCCGTTGTGCCAAAGTGAATACAACGGTCCCTTGTGGGAACCTGGAACCACCTCCAAAGGGCCGTTTTCAAAGTCACATCATCAACGAACAAAAGACAGGTGATCAAATCATCGTTGGTCATTGGCTGGAATGTAAAATCCTGATGGAATTTAACTTTGGTCGCTGCACCAGGCAGTTTTGAATTGACTTTGCCATGGTGAAATTTGATGGCCGGACCGATCAGTTCCGCACAGATATCGGTTGTGCGGGCATTTTTCATGATGTCTGCATAGACTTCTGAAACCTCTTCAGGAGATTGAATGCGCCGTAATGCGGGCTGCTGTGCTGTATGTCCTGGTTGAAGGTCAAACCGGGCTCTTCCATCAAGGGTCTCGCCATAGTCGTCCGTATGGCTGCAACTTTCTTCGACCCATTGCGCGAAAACAGTGCGCAAGTCTTGAAGTTACTCAGGGGTAACAGCGTCTTCGACCATAAGAACACCATCCCGCCAAAACTGGTCTTTTTGATCCTGTGTAAGCTCGCTCATTTGAGCCTCCCGTATCTTATTTGTTTATAACACCAGGAATGAAATTTTGATGGCTTGCCAGCGACATCTTGAAAATTCAGCTTAAGGTTCAAAAGAGGTTTGGCAGCGGCTGGGTTTTTAGAGCTGATCGTTGATTTAAACTTGCGAACGAGTATCGATAAGGATATCGGTCAATAATGATCCGTGATTTCTCCCTACCTGCCTTTTATATGGGCTTGCTAGCTGCTTTTGTTGGTAATGCCAAGTTGAAATCAGGATTTATCTCTGATAAGGGTGGGCTATGAA
>JAALLB010000101.1 GCA_011087745.1 Hyphomicrobiales bacterium
GCCGATTCAAATTGTCGCGCCCCTAAATGACAAAGCCAGTAGCTGGGTAGTTACTCTTTTATTTTCTCAAACCTTTTGCTCGGCCCTCAATTGTGTTGATGAAAGCGAGCTTCTCGGCCCATGTAAAAATGTCCACACCGATGGTTTCATACGACTAAGAAGCGGTGCGTCCCCTTCGTCAATCCGATATTTTGAAAGCGCAATGGAGGCCTGCCCTGAGTGATAGCTCAATGTGGACCCCGGTCTGTCAATCACCGCAATCGGCATCATGTTGGCAATTTCACGCCAATCCCGCCAGCGATGAAAATCAGCCAGATTATCTGCGCCCATAAGCCAGACAAAGGTATTTCGCGGCCGCAACTGTTTCACCAAACGCAAGGTATCTGCCGTATAACGAACCTTGTGCGCAGCTTCAAACGCTGTAACTTTTATGCGCGGATGAGATATAATCTGCCTGCATTGCATGATCCGTTTTTCAAGCGGCGCAAGCTCTTTTAAATCCTTCAGTGGATTTCCAGGCGTCACCAACCACCAAATCTGATCAAGCTCAAGACGCTTTAAGGCCAAATCGCACAGGTTCAAATGGCCTTCGTGCGGCGGATTAAAAGACCCACCAAACAAACCAATTCTCGCGCCATCACCGGCAGCTGGTATGCGCATAGCTTCACGAAGGATTGGACTTTGCTTCAAGGCCGTGTCTGCCCGTTTCCGCGAACGAGATATTTAAAGCTCGTAAGTTGTTCAACACCCACCGGCCCGCGCGCATGCATTTTGCCGGTTGCAATACCAATCTCGGCGCCCATGCCAAATTCCCCGCCATCCGCATATTGGGTTGAAGCATTATGCAGCAGTATCGCTGAATCGATTTCATTAAAGAACCTGGAAACAACATCGCCATCTTCGGCAATCACGCATTCTGTATAGCTGGATGAATATTTTTGAATATGGGCAATTGCCCCATCAATTTCATCAACCAGTTTGGCTGAAATTATTGAATCCAGATATTCAGTCGTCCAGTCTTCTTCACTGGCAACTTTGGCATCCCCAAAAATTGCAACAACTTCATCATCACCGCGAATTTCACATTTTGTATTTGCAAGCGCTTCCAAAATTGGCGCAAGATGCGTATCCGCGACAGCTTTATCAACCAGCAAGGTTTCGGCTGAGCCACAAATCCCGGTGCGACGCATTTTTGCGTTCAGAACAATTTCAATTGCCATTTTTAGGTCTGCTGATTGATCAACATACACATGGCAAAGCCCTTCAAGATGGGCAAATACTGGAACCCGGGCATCAGATTGAACCCGCTCTACCAGTGAGCGTCCTCCGCGAGGTACAATGACATCGACGCAGCCATTAAGTCCGGTAAGCATTTCACCAACTGCTGCGCGGTCCGTTGTTGGGACAATCTGAATGCTATCGACAGGAAGACCTGCTTGCTCCAACCCAACAACCAGAGACACATGAATGGCACGGGATGAATAATACGAATCTGAGCCGCCGCGCAAGATAACCGCATTACCAGATTTCAAACAAAGCGCTCCCGCATCGGCGGTAACATTCGGGCGCGATTCAAAGATCACGCCAATAGCCCCAAGCGGTGTTCGAACACGAGAAATATTCAATCCATTTGGCATGTCCCATTCGGCGATCACATCGCCAACCGGATCCTTGAGTTGAGCGATCGCAACAAGACCGTCCATCATGCTTTTGATGCGATCTTCATCCAGTTTCAAGCGATCCAGAAACGCTGCAGAAATTCCATTTTCCCTTGCAGCAATCGTCAATGCCTGATTTTTGGCCTTGGAACTTGCTGTTGCCAGTAATTTCGTTGCTGACTTGGCACGCTTGCCAATCTCGGCCATTACGATTTTGACATTTTGTTCTTTTGTAATATCAGGCATTGCTTTTATCCATTCGAGTTGCTTGCGTTCTTAAAACCAAATTATCGCGGTGTATTAATGCCCCGCGTGAGGTCATGCCCAAGATGGTTTCAATCTCGTCGCTCTGACAGCCGGCGATTTGGCCAGCATCTTCCGCTCCATAAGATACGAGCCCGCATCCGAGTTGTTGTCCATTATCACAAACAATTGCAACCACGTCACCACGTGAAAAACTACCGGTAACTTTCAAAACACCTGCAGGCAAAAGAGAATTGCCCCGCGTTAGAGCACGCGCAGCACCTTCATCAACGACAATGCTGCCGCCCAATTCCATTTGCCCGGAAATCCATTTCTTTCGGGCAGTTACTGGCGTTTCCTTGGCATCAAACCAGGCTGCATTCCCGCCATCAAACAAAGACTTGAGCGGGTGTAAATCCTTGCCGGAGGTAATCACCATGGAAGTACCGGCGGCCATTGCAATCTTGCCAGCTTCAAGCTTGGTTACCATGCCGCCTTTTGAAAGTTCTGTACCAGCATCACCCGCCATGGTTTCAATTTCGGATGTAATCTCGGCAATTCGGTCAAATCGTTTTGCACCTGCATCTTTTCCTGGAATGCCAGAATAAAATCCATCCACATCTGATAACAATACCAACAAATCTGCACTAACCATCGTTGCAACACGTGCCGCTAACCGATCATTATCGCCATAACGAATTTCACTGGTGGCAACCGTATCATTTTCATTGATGATCGGTACCGCACCCAACTTCAACAATGTTGAAATGGTTTCGCGAGCATTGATATAGCGTCTGCGCTCTTCGGTATCGCCAAGCGTCAACAAAACTTGCCCAGCTTGAAAATCATATTCGCCAAGCGCTTCACTATAGGCACGTGCCAATAAAATCTGGCCTGTTGCAGCAGCAGCCTGACTTTCTTCCAGCTTCAAAACTTTGATCGGAAGGCCAAGCTGTTTCCGGCCCAATGCAATAGCGCCCGAAGAAACCAGCAGAACTTCACATCCAGCTTCTCGCAACATGTTTACATCTGCACAAAGTGAGTTGAGCCAGTCGCGCTTTAACCCGGTTTCGCGGTCAACAAGCAGTGCAGACCCAATCTTGATTACAATGCGTTTAAAAGAGGATGTAGCAACTACCATTGTAGCCATTCTCCTGCTTTTGGCTCTTCATCCTCCGCATCTGGAGCAATTTCAGCATCTTTATCACCATCAACAGCTGCAAGCATTTTACGAAGTACGGTTTCAACACCTTCACGTGTAACAGAAGAAAGCTCCAATGGTTTGTAACCAAGAATTTCTTCAAGTGCTTCGAGCTTTTCTTCGCGGTGCCCTGGCAAAACACTATCAACCTGACTAAGCGCTACAATTTCGTGCTTTTCATCCAACCCATTGCCATAGGCTGCAAGCTCACCTCGAATAACACGGTAGGTTTCTGCAACATCTTCTTCGTTGGCAGAAACCAAATGCAATAATACCCGTGTACGCTCAACATGACCCAGGAACCGATCTCCAATCCCAACACCATCATGAGCACCTTCAATCAGGCCGGGAATATCGGCAATTACAAACTCACGGTTATCAATTTTGGATACACCCAAATTTGGATGAAGCGTTGTAAAAGGATAATCCGCAATCTTTGGTTTGGCCGATGTAACACTTGCAAGAAATGTCGATTTACCCGCATTGGGCAATCCTACCAGACCAGCATCAGCTATCAGTTTCAAGCGTAACCAAAGCCAACGCTCCTTGCCTTCAAGACCCGGATTAACTCTTCTTGGTGCCTGATTGGTAGACGTTTTAAAATGAGCGTTGCCAAACCCGCCATTGCCACCTTTGGCAATACGGTATCGTTGACCCAACTCATCAAGATCGGCAATCAGCGTTTCATTGTCTTCTTCGTAGATTTGCGTGCCAACAGGAACTTTCAAAATCACATCTTCAGCATTGGCACCGTTGCGATTTCGGCCCATGCCATGACCACCGATAGGGGCCTTGAAATGCTGCTGAAAACGGTAATCTATCAACGTGTTAAGACCATCAACAGCCTCAACCCATACATCACCGCCTTTGCCGCCGTCACCGCCATCAGGGCCACCCATGGCAATATATTTTTCGCGGCGAAATGACAGCGATCCGGCACCACCATCACCTGATCGAATAAAAACCCTGGCCTGGTCAAGAAATTTCATATGATACTCTCCCCAGGCTCTCTGTTAGAATTAGGCTGCGACCGCGCCCATCCAACTTTCGCGGGTAATGCGAAAATGGTCGACGATCTGGTCTTTTTTAGTAACTTCTGAAAAATGCGTTTCCTGTTTCCAGAAATTACCGCCACATTTTTCAATCACACGGCGCGAAGCCTTGTTATCTGTCAAAACTGACATCAACAGTGTCTCTTCACTACCGGCCTTGAAGAATAAATCCACAATTGAGCGTGCAGCTTCTGTTGCATACCCTTTGCCCCAGAACTCTTCACCGAGCCAATAGCCAAGGTGTGGCAAATCAAAGCGACGTTTGACAAGATGAATTCCGCAAATGCCCATAAGCGTTCCGGATGTTGCATCGGTAATAGCAAAAACAACTTCACCTGCCTCAGGCTTGGAAACATTGTCGATAAATTCTTCGGCATGTTTATCAAAATATGGATACGGCATGGATTCCAACATGCTCGAAATCTTGCGATTATTGGCAAGCACAGCAATATCCTGCACATCATCCTTATTCGGTGCACGCAGAACTAAATTTTCCGTTGTCAGAATTTCACAGGCGAAAGCGAGGCTTTGCTCTTCATTTCTTTCTTCTCGTGTCATGACCTTCTCCAAAAACAAAAAAGGAGGCGGTGTCCCGTCTCCCCTTCCAATCTTGTAAAATCATATTGGCCGGGGTTGGAAACACCGGCTTAATGATAACCGGTTACTCAGCAGCTTCTGCCGGGACTACATTAATAAATGTTCGTCCATTAGCTTTGCGCTGAAATGATACCTTGCCGTTTGCAACAGCAAAAATTGTGTGGTCTTTGCCCATTCCAACATTTTCACCAGGGTGCCACTTAGTGCCACGCTGACGTGCAATGATGTTACCTGCAACAACTGTCTCTTCACCATATTTCTTAATGCCGAGGCGGCGACCTGCGGAATCACGACCGTTACGGGACGAACCACCAGCTTTTTTATGTGCCATTTTCTTGTCTCCTAAACGTTTGCGACTTACTTAGTCTTTTCTTTTGCCTGATCACGCCAATCAGAAATCTGATCTGCACTGAATGGCATGTTTTCATCAATTCTTGCTACATCCTTATCGCTCAATTTAGCGATTTGAGCAAATGTAGTGATACCTTGTTCGTTCAACTGCTTTTCAGCAACTGGGCCGATACCCTTGATATCTGTCAATTTGTCCGGCTCACCAGCAGGTGCCTTGAACATTGGTGCGTCTGCAGCAGGGGCAGCAGCTTTAGTTTCTTTTTTCGGCGCTTCTTTCTTAGGATCTGCCTCTTTAGCGGCTTCCTTCTTTGGAGCAGCCTTTTTTGGCGCTGCCGCTTTTTTCGAAGCTTTTTTGCCGTCAGTCAGAATTTCAGCAATACGAAGTAGTGTATGATGCTGGCGGTGACCAATTGTACGGCGAGAGTTTTGACGACGGCGCTTTTTGAATGCAATGACCTTGCGAGCGCGACTTTGGCTAAGAATTTCAGCAGAAACCATCGCACCATCAACCAATGGAGCACCGATTTTAGCGTCAGCACCTTCACCAACCATCAAAACTTCTGATAACTCAATAAAATCGCCAACTTCGCCAGCAACTTTTTCAATTTTCAACGTATCCTCAGCGACAACGCGATACTGCTTGCCACCGGTTTTTACGACTGCGAACATCTTTTTTCCTTCCAGTGTTCAACCAAGCTCTCACAGGAATATACTGCCTGCGGGCCTTCTTTTTCAGTCTTCCGATAGGGAATAACAAATAAAAGGCGCAGAGTTATCTACGCCATTTGTGGTGATAATAGACTCGATACCCAGTATAAGTCAAGGAATATACGACAATTTGGCACTTTGTTTTTAGCAATTCTGCAGGCGTATAATTTCACAACGCCCGGCCATAAAAACCGATTTGCTCTTCCGGTGAAAATTTCACGCCCGGATTGTCATAATATGAGTAAACCGCAATGATCCGCTCTTTACTGCCTTCGATCTTTGTCACCCGATGAGGCGTGTTAATACCACGAAATACATTCAATGTTCCCGGCTTGGGATTAATTGAGCATTTTAGCGGGTCTGAACCCAATAATAGTTGCGAAACACCCTTATAATTTGGGTCTTCTTCACTGCGTAAATTGGTACGATATTCAAACTCACCACCAGATTGCGGTGCTTGCAATAAGAGTGTCGTGGTAAATTCAGACCGATCAAAATGCCAATTCAAGCTTTCACCCTCCTTGTACGCCATCACATTTACACGAGCCAAGGCATCTTTCATTGTGTGTAGCTCAGACTCCCCCATCACCAAGGCAATAAATTCAGCCAATGGCTGCCATTCGTAAATAGAAACTACCGGGTTCCCGAGCAGTTGGTCCGCGCATAGCGTGCGATTGCTTGTTTTGACTTCAGCCATTGCAGGATGATCATTTTAAGCTCCTCAACGGTATTGCCAAGTTACCGAACGTTGAATGAGAAAGTGCAGGTGAGGATTTT
>JAALLB010000102.1 GCA_011087745.1 Hyphomicrobiales bacterium
TTTCGTATCATATCACACCAAAACATTCGGGTTTTGGAGTAGGATGGGTATAGCTCTTTTCATTGCCACATCATCTGCCTTTGCTCAGTCCAACACCTATACAAAAATCAACTTTGACAAAACCTGTACGATTATTTCCGAATATGAACAGGGTGTCGAAGTTGCATGTTCAGGATACACTGGCTATCCGGTCATTTTCTCTGAAGGTGATCTTCGGCAAATGGTTCGATTTGGACACATTGCAAAACTCAGTGACCAATGGGAAAGCTTCGGCCAGTTTAATCGTGCAAACGATACGATAGAGTGGCGATTAAAAGACAAAAAGCCCTACGCTGCAATTCTCCGATATTTCATCGAAAACTCAAATGATAATGGTGAACACACCAAAGAGCTCAAAGGTCAGGTGCTTGTTGTCTCAACGGTGGGAACGCACGAAAAACCAACATCATGCGTCATCGGCTATGTAGACGCGCGCGCCAACAAGAACGCAAATAAATTGGCACAAGAGTTGGCAGATACCAAAGCAACAACATTTGAATGCGGAAAAAACAAGCCTGATTTCTTCGGTAAAAAAGGCAAACACTCTGGTTCGCCATCAAGCTATTTTGAGTAAATTCGCTTATAGGTACTGGACACGGAATAATCCTTGTTTGGACCCACAACGGTTTGATTGATAGAAAATTGATCTACTGAGAATTGGTATTCACCGCAATAATTATCAGCGCCACACAGATGGTCCGCAGTACCAAACCATCCCGTCTCCTTTTCAATCAGATTGACAAGATGATACGGTTGGTCTTTTTCCTGGTCATAGGTGATTTCAAGAATCATACTGTCAGAACAATGCCAATACCAGCATTTGGATGCCGGAACACTTGCGCTGCTTGTCAGAGATAAAACACCCTCTTCGCGCATCAAAAAAGCCGTATTCGATTTTGCCTCGAATACAGCTTTTCCATTGAATATCTCACCAGAGGAAATTTTCCGCTCCAATGACCATGAGCTGGTAAGTGACTTGAAATAGAATTCAAATGCTGCGCTCATTTTACATAACGCTAGGATGCCAGAGATTGAAATTCTGCAAGAATCGCGTCACCCATCTCTGCAGTTGTAATTTTCTCATTGCCTTCGGCCCAAATATCACCAGTGCGTTTGCCTTCATCAAGTACATTGGCAATTGCTTTTTCAACCTGATCAGCTTCGGTGACCATGTTAAATGAATAGCGCAGCATCATTGCAAAAGAAGCAATCATTGCAATCGGATTGGCAATGCCTTGGCCAGCAATATCGGGAGCAGAACCGTGCACCGGCTCATACATCGCTTTTCGCGCGCCGGTAATCGGGTCAGGTGCACCAAGAGATGCGGATGGCAACATACCCAATGAACCGGTCAGCATTGCAGCTACATCTGAAAGCATATCGCCGAAAAGATTATCCGTTACAATAACGTCAAATTGCTTTGGCCAGCGCACAAGCTGCATTCCGCCAGCATCTGCCAACATATGATCAAGCTCCACATCAGCATATTTTTCTTTATGCGTAGCGCTGACAACTTCATTCCAAAGAACACCCGACTTCATGACATTGCGTTTTTCCATGGAGCAAACACGATTGCCGCGAGTACGTGCCATTTCAAATGCAACACCGGAAATACGCTCAATTTCAAATGTATCGTAAACTTGCGTATCAACAGCACGTTTTTGACCATTACCAAGATCGGTAATTGTTTTTGGTTCGCCAAAATAAACACCGCCGGTAAGTTCGCGAACGATCAGAATATCCAGCCCTTCAACCACTTCTTTGCGAAGTGAAGATGAATCTGCCAAGGCCGGATAACAAATTGCTGGGCGCAAATTGGCAAACAGTTCCATGTCCTTGCGAAGACGAAGAAGACCTGCTTCCGGGCGGGTGTCATAGGGAACATCATCCCACTTCGGCCCACCAACTGCCCCAAAAAGAACAGCATCCGCTGCTAGGGCTTTTTCCATGTCACTGTCAGAAATTGCTTCTCCATGTGTATCATATGCAGCACCGCCAACAAGGCCTTCTTCAACTTCGAAACCTGAGCCTAGTGCTTCGTTCATCCAGTTGATAATCTTAGTTACTTCTGCGGTCGCTTCCGGACCAATACCATCTCCAGGAAGGAGAAACACTTTGCGCGTTGCCATGAATTTACCTTTGAGGTTTTCTGTTATATCTGCCCCAGTGAATAAACCGATGCGAACTACTTTTCAACTGCTACTGGCAATCGTTTTTACAATTGGTTTTTTTCAAGCAACGTATTTTGCAATCGCTAAAGAAATCAAATTTGGATTACCCATCAAATGTGAGTTGAACAAGGACTGTTTCATTCAAAACCTGCCTGATGTTGTTACTGATAAATCTGCTTTGGATACTTTTTGCCAAGGCGCTACCTATGATGGCCATAAGGGCATCGATATTCGCATACTCTCTTTAAAAGATATGGAACGAAATGTTCCGGTAATTGCTTCAGCAGATGGTATTGTAAAAGCTTATCGGGATGGCGAAGTTGACAAGATCATTGCAACACCAGAAGACAAATTTTACTCATCCAAAACAAGGAATGCGGCAATGGTGTCGTCATTTCCCACGAAAATGGATACGAAACGCAAGTATGCCATCTCAAGCAAAACTCAATATCCGTAAAAAAAGGCGATCAAGTTAAAAAGGGCGATACACTTGGATTTGTGGGAAATTCCGGATTCGCTGCTTTCCCGCACGTGCATTTATCCATTCGCAAAGATGGAAAGTGGCTGGATCCAATCTCCGGCTTACTACCCTCAAATTCGTGCTCCCAAGCAAATACGCAAAACAGCTTACTGGATGAGGACGTGGTCAAATACTTTCGACCCAACTCCTCCAGATTGATTGCTTCCGGCATTTCCGGAAACGTCATAGTACACGATCAACTGGTAAGATCTGGCTCGCCAGCAAAACTCAAACGAACCGATCAGGCTGTTGTTGGCTGGGCATGGTTCATTAATCTTCGAAAAGGAGATCAAATTCGATACATATTAGAAGGACCAAGGGGTATGATTTCTGAAAACACCTCAAAACCCTTAGACCGCCATAAAGCTGCATACTCGGGTTTTTCTGGCAAAAAAGGTAAACCAATTGATGGTGAGTATCGATTGACTACGCAACTACTTCGCAACGGAAAACCAATTCATGAAACACTGTTTGTTCAAACTTTGGAATAAACAGTGTTCAGAACTTTATGCCCAAGGACGGTTTTCAGCATTCTTTGCTTCAAAGCTTGATATATCATCAGCCTTGCCAAGGGTTTCGCCAATATCATCGATACCACTTAACAAACGCTCTTTGCGGCCTTGATCAATGTCGAAGTTAATTGTGCCACCATCTGGACCCGAAATAGTTTGAGTTTCAAGGTCAACTGTCATGGTTGAATTGGCTCCGCGCTCCGCATCGTCCATCAACTTATCAAGCTCATCTTGAGAAACAACAATGGGCAAAATACCATTCTTAAAACAGTTGTTGTAAAAAATATCAGCAAAGCTTGTTGAGATCACGCAGCGAATACCGAAATCAAGTAGCGCCCATGGTGCATGCTCACGAGAAGAACCGCATCCAAAATTATCGCCGGCTACCAGAATCTGAGCCTTGGAATATGCAGCCGTGTTCAATACGAATTCCGAATTGTTGGAACCATCTTCATGATAGCGCATTTCCGCAAACAGACCCTCACCCAAACCTGTACGCTTGATTGTTTTCAGGTAATCTTTTGGGATAATCATATCCGTATCAATATTGATAATTGGCATCGGTGCGGCGACAGCAGTAAGTTTATTGAATTTTTCCATTATCTTGTGATCTATCCTGAAGTAGGTTTTAATTCGAAGATTGCTTATCAATTCTGCAATCAAACAATTGTTATTTTGTGACGCACAAACACCATAAATCGCTATTTTGTCAAGCTTTAAGGCATAATCATGGGGCAGACGCCCGCATCGGCCATGTTGACGGTACAAAGAATTATCGCGTAGCGTTGTACTATATCAATCAGCCAGCATTTATTGGAGAATGAAATGAGCAATCATGAGAATATCACTTCAGTAGAAACACGCGGTTATTCATTTCCAATGCGCGCTATTCACTGGTTGATGGCAGCAATGATTTTTTACGTTATCTTTGTTGGTATCCTTATGGGGAATGACGTAAAAGTAGGCAAGCATTACGACTATCATCGGGCTGCCGGCTTTTTGCTTTTATTGCTCGTATTGCTGAGAATAGTCATTTCCAAACTTTCAAAACCGCCACTTCCAAAACATGTTGGAGAAGCTGGACTTCAACAGCTGGCAGCAAGAATTGTTCATAGTCTTTTATACATCGGACTTATCATTCAGCCTCTGCTTGGATGGTATGCAACAAATACCTGGGGCGTTGCCAAAATTCCCTTTTTCTTCGGTATGACCCTGCCAAGAATTGCTGAGAAAAATCGAGAACTTGGCAACCAGCTTTTGGAATATCACGGCTGGTTAGGCATTTTCATTACCGTACTAGTAGTCATGCACATTGGCGCTGCCTTGATGCACCAATTTGTAATTAAAGATAATCTGATCAAACGAATGATAAAAACCTGATCAAGTAAACATCATTGCGGTCGAAAAATATCACTTTTAGTTGCGAATGAGTTGCAATTGCATTGACATTGAGAATGATTCGCATATTTTAATATGCTGAACTCAAACACAATCGGGCAAAAATGAATAACCTAATTAAAGCAGTATTTTTATCTCTCATGCTTTCATCATTTGCAGGCAGTGCCCTGGCCGATGACAAGTTCAAAGTTGTAACCACATTTACCGTGATTGCCGATATGGCACGTAATGTTGCAGGAGATACAGCAATTGTGGAATCCATCACCAAGCCTGGCGCGGAAATTCACGGTTATCAACCAACGCCTCGCGATATCATCAGAGCGCAGGGTGCGGATCTTATCTTGTGGAATGGCATGAACCTTGAACTGTGGTTTGAACAATTTTTCGACAATCTGAAAGATGTGCCAAGCATCACTTTGAGCGACCGTGTCGAGCCAATGGGAATTGCAGAAGGTCCCTACACCGGCAAACCAAATCCGCACGCATGGATGTCTTTGGAATCAGCAATAATTTATGTAGACAATATTCGCGATGGATTGGTGAAATATGATCCGGAAAATGCAGAAATCTACAAGGCCAATGCAGAAACGTATAAAGCAGAAATTACCGCTGCCGTTGCACCCTTAAAAGAGAAAATTCTGACAATTCCAGCTGAAGATCGCTGGCTTGTTTCAAGTGAAGGTGCTTTTAGCTATTTGGCTCGTGATTTTGAAATGAAAGAATTATACCTATGGCCGATCAACGCTGATCAACAAGGAATGCCCCAACAAGTGCGAAAGGTAATTGATACTGTCCGTAAAAATGACATCAAGGTAGTCTTTTCTGAAAGCACAGTTTCTGACGCACCTGCGAGGCAAATCACCCGTGAGACAGATGCAACATATGGCGGTGTATTATATGTTGATTCCCTGAGTGAACCTGATGGCGAAGTCCCAACCTATATTGATCTTTTGCGAATAACAGCACAAACAATAGCCGATGGGTTATCAAAACAATGAACACTCTGGCCTCAGGCATTGAAGTTGAAGATGTGACCGTTACTTATCGTAACGGTCACACTGCCTTGCATGACACATCTTTTGATATCCCAACCGGTACCATCAGCGCTTTGGTTGGCGTGAACGGATCAGGAAAGTCCACCTTATTCAAAGCAATCATGGGCTTTGTCCCTCTTGCAAGAGGTAGCGTTTCTGTATTTGGACAATCCGTAGAACATGCACTCAAGAACAACATGATTGCTTATGTGCCGCAAGCAGAGGAAGTTGATTGGAGTTTTCCGGTTCTGGTAGAAGACGTAGTGATGATGGGCCGCTATGGCCATATGAACTTCATGCGAATTGCAGGCTCCAAAGACAAACAAGCCGTAAGCAACGCGCTTGAACGCGTAGGCATGAGCGACTTTAGAACCCGGCAAATTGGTGAACTCTCAGGCGGTCAAAAAAAGCGTGTATTTCTTGCCCGCGCCCTGGCGCAGGAAAGCAAGGTGATCTTGCTGGATGAACCGTTTACCGGCGTTGATGTTAAAACCGAAGAAGCAATCATCGAATTGCTCCGCACCATGCGTGAAGAGGGTCATGTGATGCTCGTTTCAACCCATAACCTTGGTAGTGTGCCGGAGTTCTGCGATCGGACCATTTTAATCAAGGAAACGGTTCTTGCATTTGGTCTGACTTCAGAAATTTTTACCCAGGACAACCTTGAGCGCACCTTTGGCGGCGTGTTACGACACTTTGTGCTTGGTGGTACGGATCTTCATGATGATGAAGATGCAAGACAAGTGACCGTTATTACTGATGACGAACGCCCATTCGTGATTTATGACGAAAAAGAAAAATCAGAATATACCCATCCTACTCCAAAACCCGAATGTTTTGGTGTGATATGATACGAAA
>JAALLB010000103.1 GCA_011087745.1 Hyphomicrobiales bacterium
ACATGGAAAGACCCATCCGGTCACCTTCAGCAAAGATGTGTGCATACGGTAGCATGTTCACCAGGGTGCGATTGATGTATTGGGGCCCGTTACTAATCCGCAAACCGTACACCAGGCCAAATTTTCATGCCTGCTACGCTGGGCCTGATTGCTGCGCATCGCAAAGCCGGGCTTTCTGAATTTGCCAATGTGCTCGATGATAAATGTGCGCTGTCTTTTCTGGAGCGCATTCACATGAAGCTTGATGAAGAAGTAAACAGGGCTTACCCAAAACGCTGGATAGGCAAGGTGACCGTTAAAACTTTAAACGGCACCGAAATAAGTTCACGCGTTGATGAACCCAAAGGAGATCCTGGCAACACACTCTCACGCCCAGAACTTGATGAGAAAGCTCGAAACCTTGCGTTATCTGGAGGGGCTATAGACAGCTCGCAGATTGATAAAGTGATGGATAGCTTGTGGAACATAGAAACATCAAATGCAGTTAGATTTTTGCTCAACTAGCACTTGGCATATGCAAAATCGCAGACTATATTAGAGCTAGTTTAGAATAATTCTAAAGAAGAAGACTTCATGATTTCACGATTTTTGCCCACCGGGAAACGCAACTTCAATTCACTCAACGAGCAAGAAATTCTTGCACTCGCAATTTCATCAGAGGAAGATGATGCACGGATCTATGCAAGTTATGCAGAAGGGTTACGTGAAGTATTTCCAGATAGTGCAAAGCTCTTTGACGAAATGGTTATTGAAGAAAACCAGCACCGCCAATGGTTGATCGAGCTGCATCAGGAAAAATTTGGCGAAGTAATCCCGCTTATTCGGCGTGATCATGTTTCCGGGTTCTATAACCGCAAACCAGACTGGCTGGTAAAACCCTTTGGCGTTGAAGAAGTTCGCAAGCAAGCCGCCGAAATGGAAGCGCAAGCGTGTAGGTTTTATAATGCTGCGATCAAGCAAACCACAGATGCTTCAATTCGAAAATTGCTTGGAGATTTGGCTATTGCTGAAGCTGGCCACATGGCCGCCGCCCAGGATGCCGAAACTGCAAACATTCCAAAAGACATCAAAGAAGCAGAAGCAGCGACTGAACATAAGCAATTTGTTTTGACCTATGTGCAGCCCGGTTTGGCCGGTTTAATTGACGGTTCAATTTCAACGCTGGCACCGATCTTTGCTACAGCATTTGCAACGCAGGATACCTGGACAACCTTATTGGTTGGTCTCGCCGCATCCATCGGTGCCGGCATCTCCATGGGCTTCACCGAAGTCGCCTCTGATGATGGTGTAATATCGGGACGCGGTTCGCCGATTAAACGAGGGATTGCAACGGGCGTTATGACAACAGTTGGCGGCTTGGGCCACGCGCTTCCATATCTCATACCAGATTTCTGGATCGCAACCTGGGTTGCATTCGCAGTCGTATTTGTTGAACTCTTCGTCATCACCTGGATACAAAACAAATATATGGAAACACCCTGGCTAAAGGCCATTATTCAAATCATGCTGGGCGGGGTTCTGGTTTTGGGTGCAGGCATATTAATTGGACAGGCGTGAGGCTATTGAATACAAATACGCCTCCAAGAAATTTGAGCAAATTATTCTGGGGAGGACAGCATGCGTTCAAGTGATGGGAAGACTAGGGACCTGGTAACTACTATGCCAGGTGCAGGCTGGGACTATTCAAAAACACGGCATCCGTATTTTGAAATAGAGCGCCCGAAAGGGCCGCATTACTGCATTTACAATCGTCGGCACATGGCCTGTTGTTTTGATGATCACTCAACAGAAGATGGATATTGGCGCTTGCGTCAACAGGCGGCTGTTTTAAATACAGGTGAGTTTCCACTTCAGTTCGAAGGACCCGATGCAGAACGGTTACTGGATAAACTCTTCACCAAAGATATAACAAAAGCCAAGGTAATGCGGTGTGCTTATGGTCTTGCCTGTTATGAAGACGGAGGTCTAATTGTCGATGGTATTTTGTTGCGCCTTGAGCAGCATAAATTTTGGTATGCCCAAGCAGATGGCGATTTTTATAGTTGGGCAAGAGCGCATGCATCCGGAATGATGTTGAGATTAGTGACCCGGATGTATTTGTTTCACAGGTGCAAGGACCGAATGCTCTGAAAATCCTGGAAGCAGCAAGTGATACTGGAATGCCTGAGCAATTTGGATATTTTGCGGTTGCCCGAGTGCTATTTGGCGGTCAGGAAGTCGTGATTACCCGCACAGGATATACCAATGAACTAGGCTGGGAATTTTATACTGAGCCACATCATGATGCAGAGGCGCTTTGGGCTCATCTGGAAACTGCTGGTAAGCCGCATGGTATGGAAATTTTTGGGTTGGACGCCATGAATATTCGCCGCATTGAGGCCGGAATTCTGAACGCTGGCTCCGACTTTAATCACACAACCACTCCTTACGATGTGGGTTTGGGAGAGTTTGTGGATGAAGACAAAGGCGATTTTTTTGGAAAAACTGCGCTTCAAAATGCAAAAAAGGAAACAAGGCACTTCGGCATAAAATGCGCTGGCGGAGAACCTCTTATTTCCGGCGCTGTTGAAATTAATAGCAAGCAAGTTGGAATAGTAACGGCTGGCGCGACATCACCTTATCTGGGACATGGTATTGGATACGCATTAATGGATAGTGCAGAGCACGGCGCTGGAACAACTGTAAGCGTTAGCTGCAAAGATGGATCCAGTTAGATTGCTGAACTGCTAGAATTACCATTTTACGACAAATCGGCCGAAATCCCGCGCGGTAAACTGGTTGATATCCCTAGCCGATAATACTTACCTGAGATTACTCAGCAGGTTGCAGGCTGGCTTTGGCTTGTTTCGGTGTGACACTCTTGTCTATCCAGGCCCATTTTGGACGAGAGAACAAGAAACCGAACCAGCCGGTGATGCGTGTAAACTCATAGGCAATCACGGGACCTATTACGCTTGTGAAAAGCACGATCAATGAGATGTTGCCCAAGCCAAGACCTGGCGCGAATTTGAATAGCACTTCGCGAGTAATGATCATCGGTGCGAAGAATGCCAAATATACAACGATCGAATGCTGACCAAGGTAACGCAAGAATCCGGCTGTCTTAAATCTTGATAATACCGCACATAAACATACAACGGCTACCGCACCTGCTGCACCAAGGGCGAGCGATACAACAGGCAATTGTGCCATGTTAGATGGAATTTGACGGTTAGCAGCCTGAAAAAGGCTTTCAAAAACCTGAGGCATTGCCGTAAACGTAAAGACCCCATTGATCACTGCCCAGGTACCCAAATAGCCAAGTGCTTTACCAATATTGTCACGCGCCCAGCCAGCAAGTTTGAAGATCGGTTGTGCCAATGCGTAGCCTGCAAAGAAATATACATAGCGTGATGCAAATTCATCAACCAACAAGCTTCCGGTATGGATAGGCGCAATCTCCAACACCATTGCGGCGACCAGCACGATCGCCCAATGTATATTAGACAGCAATCGCGTTGCGATGAACATTACCGGCAACATATAGATGAACCAAAGTGTTCCATATGGTTCAACCAAAGCTAACAAGAAACTTCCGCCGATTTCTGATGCAGGGACACCTTGCGAAATCCAGCCAAGGCTTTTGAATGCAAATTGAATTACAAGCCAGATGACATAGAAGTAAGCAAAATGAACGACTTTTCGGTCAAAATAGCGAAGCCAACTGCGCCCAATCACCAATCCAAGAAATAACCCTGAAATCATGAAAAAATCTGGCATTCTGAATGGCTGTGCGAATGTAACAATATAGTTCATCCAGCCAGTAGCACCTGGCTCAGCAATCTCTTTAAGAACAGCATGTTTTTCAACGCCCAGTGTAGCGTGCATCATTACAACGAAGATGATGCAGAATCCTTTTGCGTAATCAACCCAGTCAATGCGGTTGCCACCAGCCTGAAATCCTAGTTGTAGAGCGAGATTTGCCATTGCCAACATCCAATCTATATCGAGCAAAATGCACGAAATTGAATGCATAAAAGACCATAAAATGGATAAGATCGGTTTAACCAATTCATTAAAATTGTAATCAACACTTCGAGAGCTTTGTTTTTAAAGGTTTTTTGAAAGAATGCTTTAGTGTTTACGTCCCATTAAATTGCCTCATTTATTGTTCATTGGATATTAACTCTGTAGCTCTTTAGGCACTGGCAGTGAAACTTCATGGCAAAACGCGGTAAACCAAGACGAATTGAACCTACATTTGACGCACCTGCGCGTAAGTCAGGTCGGGGTGACATGCGCGTAACGGCCGCTGATCGTGCGGTTGCATCTTCGACCAAGAAAAGAAAAACTGCCAAAAAACCTACTAAAGCAGGCTCGGCTCGAAGAAAACAAAACAAACGCAAGCAGACACGAAAACGTGGTGGGTTTTTAGGATTCCTGGGCGGATGCATCTATTGGTGTTTTGTAATTGGCCTTTGGGGTGCAATTGGTATTGCAGGTCTTGTTGGCTACTACGCTTCGAAACTTCCCCAATCCACAAGCTGGGCAATTCCGCAACGGCCCCCGAATGCTAAAATCCTATCCGCCGGTGGAACATTGATAGCAAACAGGGGTGTCACCGGTGGTGCAGCAATGCGGTTGGATGAAATGTCTCCCTATATTCCGATGGCTGTAATTGCGGTTGAAGACCGTCGATATAAATATCATTTTGGGTTTGATCCGATTGGCTTTACCAGAGCAATGATCCGTAATGTTATGGCACAACGCCTTGTTGAAGGTGGCTCGACCATTACCCAGCAACTTGCAAAAAACCTGTTTTTGAAACCCTCGCGTACACTGGAGCGCAAAGTTCAGGAACTTATCATCGCGCTCTGGCTTGAGAATAAATATGACAAGGACGAAATCCTCGAGCTTTACCTCAATCGCGTTTATTTTGGCTCTGGTGCATATGGTGTTGATGCGGCCTCCCGCCGGTATTTTTCAAAATCAGCAAGAGATGTAAATCTTGCTGAAGCTGCTCTTTTGGCAGGCTTGTTGAAGGCACCATCTAAACTGTCCCCTGCAAAAAACCCACAACTTGCAGAAGCCCGTGCACAAGTAGTTTTAGGAACCATGCGCCGTGCAGATTTCATTACCGACCGGGAAGCTGCAAAAGCTCTCACTATGCAAGCCAAGAAAGCAAAACGTTTCTGGAGCGGGTCTGAACATTATGTTGCTGATTTGGTGATGAAACAATTGCCTGATCTAATCGGTGAATTGCGTGAAGATGTTGTGATCGACACAACCATCAATATGTCTCTTCAAAAGCAGGCTAGTAAAGTAATTGCTGATACACTTTCAGAAAGTGGCAAGAAGCGAAATGTCAAACAAGGCGCGCTTGTTTCCATGACACCATATGGTGCAGTTAAGGCCCTTGTTGGAGGGCGTGAATATGCAGATAGCCAATTTAATCGTGCGACCGAAGCAAAACGCCAACCCGGGTCTGCTTTTAAACCGATAGTATATTTGGCTGCACTTGAAGCGGGCCGTACTCCGCAATCCGTAAGGCAGGATGCACCTATTAGCATTGGCAATTGGAAGCCCGTAAACTACGACCGTAAATACCGCGGTCCAGTATCTCTTGATACATCCCTTACAAAATCGCTTAATACAGTCGCGGCTCAACTGGTTATGGAAGTTGGTCCGGGTAATGTGGTCAAGACCGCACAACGGCTCGGCATCAAATCCAAATTGACACCAAATGCATCAATCGCCTTGGGTACATCCGAAGTTACCTTGATGGAACTCACCGGCGCTTATGCTCCGTTTGCAAATGGCGGCCAGTCAGTTTTTCCTTATGTAATCAAACGGGTTACTGATCTTGATGGAAAGGTTCTCTACGAACGCAAATCTCCACAAACCAATAAAGTTGTACGAGCCCGCGAGCTCGGCATGATGAATTCCATGCTTGCGCACGTGATTTCCAAAGGTACTGGCAAAAAAGCAAACCTTGGAAAACGTCAGGCAGCAGGTAAAACCGGCACCACTCAAAACTCACGCGATGGATTGTTTGTTGGATATACAGCAAATCTTGTGACGGGTGTCTGGTATGGCAATGATGACGGTAAATCGATGAAGAAAGTAACTGGTGGATCATTACCCGCAATTACCTGGCAAAAATATATGGCGGCAGCGCATGAGGGTATTGAACTTGCTTCCCTTCCGGGAAACTATCAACCTGAACTAGCATCAATTCCAACACCTCAACAATCGATTGGCCAAACCCAATCAAATGAAAGGCCCAGCGATAAAACGCGTCGCAAGTCACTTTCAGAGATTGATGGAAATCCGCGTCCGTTAGCCAATGTTGGCGGACAACAAAAGCGCGAAAAACCAAGAACCATTTTAGATCTGATCTTTGGGGGCTAAAGCCAGGTTTTGGCTTATCCAACTAATGGAGCAGCATCCCGTACGTCTTGATCAGGTAATGCCAAGTTGATTTCAGGATTTATCTCTGATAAGGGTGGGCTATGAATA
>JAALLB010000104.1 GCA_011087745.1 Hyphomicrobiales bacterium
AACTTTCGTATCATATCACACCAAAACATTCGGGTTTTGGTGTAGGATGGGTATAATGGATTTCGCTAAATTCGACTCTTTTGGCCACGACGGACCAAAACACAGTATCCTATCAGGAGAATAGGAAACCTTGTTGTATCCTTCCCAAGCATACATGACATGATAGGGCGTTATTGTTCCGTGTTGGAATTCAGATGTTTTGATGCCAGACTTTTTGGCTGCTGAGAGAAGGGGCAGATAGTAACGGTTCCAACACAGGTAGAGTTCTTGAATTTTGCTTTATTTGAAAAGATGCATAAATGCTGCTTCATGAGCTTTGAAAGTTGCCAGATTTTTTCTAACTATTCGCTCGACCGTTTTGGGTTCCAGCCCATATACTTTCGCAATTTTTGCAGTGGCAGGTTGAAGATTTTCCGCAATTTTTTCCTTGAAAAATCTTCGTGCAATCATGTTGAACGCCCGAGTATCAATTCGGTTCAATGAAAATATTCCGGCCTTCGGTTTGTCCAGCAATATGTAGTTGTTTTGATGTTTGTCTTCAGCGGGTTGAGTGAGCTTATGACCAACTCCGATGTTTCTAATAAATGCGCTGATAAATACAGTTTTATTACTTCCTAATGCCAGTAATCTTGCTGTGAACAGGAGGGATGGAATTATGTTGATTATGTCGATCAATAGTGTTTTGAAATTTGCGGTTTTCTTGGGTAATTCTTTCCATTTGGATGGATGGCTGATGAAGCTCAGAAAAGAGTTAGCCATCATCTTCGCGCGGTGTAAAAAGGTAGTGTTTTTGGTTTCCGATTTTAGAAAAACATTTTTATTTTCAAGTTGTTGAACAAACAGAGTGCCGCGAATTAGACGCCATATATAAACTCCATCAACCTGCATTTCTGCCAGATTATGTTTATTTTGCACCTGCATAAATTGTTTGAAGCTGTCAGAAAACTCTTTCTTCGGCTGCATCAGGAGGAGCTCTCAATGGCATGCTGATGTTGGTGCAATAGCTTGGCAAACTCGAAGTCTTCCGGTGTGTCGATATCAACTGCTCGGTGCCGTTCAATTTTATGGCCGATCGTGTTATTCATGACCAATTTTTTTTGCTCGATGAACGCTGCAGTTTTAAAGAAATAAAAAGCACCGGCATCATGAAGAAGTTCCGGCAAATCCTGTGACCGGGTGAGGGCATTTTCCGGGTATTTAAATACTAACCTTTTCCCCTCGTGAACTTCGAAGGCACGAAGAGGATGAAAGTCGAATTCAGTGGTTGATATTATACTATCTGCACCTTCTTGTTTGAGCCGTTCAAATGCGGTTTGGAAATCTTCGGTCGTTATCATTGGTGCTGTAGGATATAAACAGCATGAATATTGAGTTCGTTCAATTTTTGTCAGGGCATCCAACAGCACTTGCGCAGTTGTAGCAAAATCATCAGATAGTTTTGTTTCTCTGACAAATGGTATTTCTGCTCCGTGATCTTTTGATATTTCTGCAATCTCAGTGTCATCAGTTGAGACTAGAACTTTTGAAAATACCTGGCTTTTGATAGCTGTTTCAATTGACCATGCAATCAGTGGCTTGCCGTTAAAAGAAAGAATGTTCTTGCGCGGAATGCGTTTGCTGCCACCACGGGCAGGAATGATGCAAATCGGTTTTGAAGACATTTGAAACGATTCGATTTTTCTATGTGTTTATTCGCTATTATGTTACTTCTTCTTATTGGCAGAGTGTGCAACAAATGCCAATAGGCTGGGATTTATTATGTTCAGCTGCGCTGAGGTATTTATGCATTTTGCTTTTCGTGTAGACAGTTCTCCAAAAATTGGCATGGGCCACCTAATGCGCTGTTTGGCACTCGCGAGCGGCCTAAAAAAACGTGGTTTTGAGTGTTATTTCATTTGCCGGGATTTCGTCGGAAATGGTGCGCATCATATTGTTAGCAATGGTTTTGAACTGGTTTTGCTTAGCAATGATGAGGTTGCGCTGAATACATCTTGGTTGGGCGTTTCTGTCGAGCGGGATATTGAAGATACCATCCAGGTTATATCCAATAAACCGGCTGATTGGCTGATTGTTGATCATTACAATATTGATCAGCAATGGGAAGGGGCACTTCGTTCTGAGTTTTCTGGCTTGAGAATTATGGTTATTGATGATCTTGTTGATAAAAAACATGATTGCGATATTTTGCTTGATCAAACCTATGTCCGAAAACGTCAGGATTACGCCAAACTTGTTCCCAAACAAGCCGAGTTTTGTCTAGGAACTGATTATGCTCTTTTGCGATCCGAGTTCTCCGAACTCAGAAAGAATATTGTTGCAAAAAGGAAACCGGCAAATGATATTTGTCATGTCCTGGTGACGCTGGGTGCAGGTGACAGTCGTCAAGCATTGCGGGTTATTGGTGAAGTTTTCAAGAATCTTGCAGGCAAATATATCTTCTCAGCAACGGTAATTACAGGAGACACACCAGAGGAGTTTTTGACGGATTACAACCTTCCTTCTCATGACATTAAATGTTTGAAGTTTTCTAACAAGATGGCCTCTGAAATGAGTAAGGCTGATTTTGTTATTGGTGCTGGTGGCGGAACCAGTTGGGAAAGATGCTGTCTGGGCCTTCCAACCGTTGTTTTGACAATGGCTGATAATCAGATTGAAATTGCCAAAATTCTGCACGAGAAAAAGGCTGGAATATCAGTACATACGAATGTTGCTGAAATAACGGCCGCAGCGGAATTGCTGTTTGAAGATCAAGAACTGCGTGCGCAAATGCAAAAGAACGCTGCCAGTTTATGCAATGGAAATGGTGTGGCGCGTATGGTTGATAAAATTATTGCATCCAGTTTTGTATTTGAAAAAGCAACGTCATCCGATGCGCAATTTATCTATGATGCGAGATACGCTGACAATGCCTCTCAATTTTATCGAAACAAGAATGTTCCGGGTTTTGAAGATCATGTGTCCTGGTTGGATAATGCCATTGTGGATGAAAATCGTGTTCTAGCATGTATTTCTGTTGGAGCAGGAAAAATTGCACATGTTAGATTGGATCGCGATTCAAAGAATTCGAATCGTGGTGAGATTGGCATTTGCCTTGCGAGGGAATGGCGGGGTAGGGGTATCGGACTGTCTGTTCTAAACGCATCCAATATCTATTTTGCCAGATTGGGTTTTGTGAGTATTGATGCTGAAGTTCATGAAAGTAATGTTGCTTCTACCTATATTTTTGAACAAGCTGGTTATGTGCATGTTTCAACTGACAACGATGGTTTTATGCGTTATTTGTGGCAAGAATGATTTGAACGTTTTAATTTGCCCTAACAGGATTTGAAAGTATGAGCCAACCTTTTCTCCCCTATGGCAAGCAGACTATTACTGAAGAAGATAAGCAGGCGGTTTTGCAAGCACTGGAATCAGATTTTTTGACAACGGGGCCAAAAGTTGCCGAGTTTGAAAAAGTTTTTGCAAACTATTTGGGTGCACTTCACGCGGTGGCTATTGCAAACGCAACAGCTGCTTTGCATATTGCGTGTCTGGCATTGGGTGTAACCGAAGAAGACACAGTCCTAACACCAACGATGTCGTTTGCTGCTTCGACCAATTGTGCAAGCTATGTTGGTGCACAGATTGAATTTATGGACTGTGATCCAGAGACCGGGTTGGTGACCCCTTTTACTTTTGCGCAAGCAGCAGATAAAGCAGAAAGAGCAGGCAAACCTGCCAAAGTTGCAATTGTAGTTCATCTTAATGGTGAATTTGCTGATCTTGTCGGTATTTCAAAAGAAGCCAAAGCCAGAGGCATAGAGTTGATTGAAGATGCGTGTCATGCACTTGGCACGACTTACACGGATCACGAAGGTAAAATTCAGAAAATTGGTACCTGCCAGTATTCTGCGTTTGCGAGTTATTCTTTTCATCCTGTAAAAACCATCACCAGTGGTGAAGGTGGAATGTTGACCTGTAAGGATGCCAATCTTGCACGTATAGTTTCAGAATTGCGCAGTCATGGCATCACCAGAGAGGTTGATGCTTTTGAGGATCATGCGCTTGCATTTGATGAAAATGGCAAACCAAATCCCTGGTATTATGAGATGCAAGCACTTGGTTTTAACTACCGATTGACCGATATTGCTTGTGCATTGGGTCTCAGCCAACTCGATCGTATGGATGAAATTGCTCGCCGTCGCCGCGAAATGAAGACCGTATACGATGATCTGTTTTCAAAAAGTAATTTGCCAATTACAGTTATCCCTACTGCGGAAGGCAGTGATGCGGTTCGCCATCTTTATCCGGTGCTGATTGATTATGCTTCCATGGGAATGTCCAGAGCTGCATTCTGCAATGCAATGAAAGACTCAGGTGTCGGAACACAAGTGCATTACATTCCTACCCATATGCTTCCTTTTTATGCGAAGCGAAATGGGAACCAAAAATTGGAAGGCGCTGAAAAATACTATGAGAAAGTTGTTTCTCTCCCATTTTATCCGAGCTTAACAGATGAGGACTTAAAACGGGTCGTTGAAACGATCAGGAAAATTCTAACTTAAACTTTAAAGCCGGGATCAACGTGTTCAACGATTAGTCTTCTTAAAGTTTCGATATCCAAGAAATTATCATTGTTTGTGCTGTCGTAGTACATGCCAGGCTCTACCGCTTTTGCGCCTGTGAGTTCGCAATATTTTTCAACAGTTGTGGAGCCGCTGACATTTAAAATTGCATAATAGTCACCAAAATCTACTGTATAGAAGCTGTCACTACTGGTTATCATTTCTTCGTGCAGTTTTTCACCCGGGCGAATTCCAACAATTGGTTTTTCGCATTCAGGACCTATAGCTTCCGCCAGATCGCCGATTCGATAACTTGGAATTTTTGGAACAAAGATTTCGCCACCAAGTGTTTTTTCAAATGCCTTGATTACCAAATCAACACTTTCATCTAAAGTGATGTTAAATCTTGTCATGCCTTCGTCTGTTATTGGAAGTATTCCGTTTTTGCGTTCCTTCAGAAAATATGGAATTACGGAACCGCGACTGCCCATAACATTGCCATGTCTAACAATTGAAAAACGAAGATCGCGCTTGCCAACAATGTTGTTTGCGGCCGCAATTAGCTTGTCAGAGGCTAGTTTTGTCGCGCCGTACAGATTAATTGGTGCGGCAGCTTTATCCGTAGATAGTGCGACGACGCGCTTCACATCGCTTTCCAAACAAGCTTCAACAAGGTTTTGCGTACCCATGATATTTGTTTTGATGCACTCAAATGGATTGTATTCTGCAGCTGGCACCTGTTTCATAGCTGCGGCATGTATAACTACATCAATGCCTTCCAGTGCGCGATGCAATCGCTCTTGATCTCGCACATCGCCAAGAAAATACCGTATGCTAGGATATTTTTCCTGGGTAAAAACCTGAGACATCTCGTACTGTTTTAACTCATCACGAGAAAATACCGCGAGCCTTTCAATGTTCGGGTGTTCGGTTAGGATCCTTTTTACAAAAGCCCTGCCAAATGATCCCGTGCCGCCAGTAAGTAAAAGACTGCTGTAGTTTTTGAGGCTCATGTTTTTTCCGTAATTGTCAGATGAATTTTACTGAGAGTATTTCGTATGATTTGGAGCCACCTGGAGCTGATACCTCAGCGCTGTCGCCTTCGCTCTTTCCTATTAGCGCACGTGCAATTGGTGAAGAGATTGAAATTTTCCCCAATTTCACATCAGCTTCCTGGTCACCGACAATCTGATATTTGCTTTCTTCATCTGTGTCTTCATCTGCAAGTTCAACTGTTGCTCCGAATTTAACCGTGTCACCAGAAAGCTTCGCAACGTCGATTATTTCAGCTCGTGACAACAAGTCTTCCAATTCCGAAACGCGACCTTCGTTCAAGCTTTGTTGTTCTTTTGCTGCGTGATATTCGGCATTTTCTGAAAGATCGCCGTGTGCACGTGCTTCTGCAATCGCCTGAATGATCTCAGGGCGGTCAACAGACTGACGTCGTTGCAATTCTTCTTGAAGTGCTACGTGACCCGCAGCAGTCATGGGAACTTTTTCCATTTTCTACCTACTTTCGTTTGCCAGTCGAGTTGTAAACCATTGTTTTTGGGTCGTTTGGCAAAAAGAAAATGGCCCCTGGAAGCTAATTCCAGAGCCGTAATAATTGTTCGGTTAGATTTATAGCACAATATTTGCAGATTTTACCAGAGAATTTATGACTTTGGGGAAATTCAAGATTTCTCTTTTCATCCGGCAAAAATTAAATGACAATCGTTGCATGAATACACAGCAAACTCCCATTGGCCCAGTACAAAAAACTTCGCCAATAAAATTTTCTGACAAATTAGCAGAAGCTGCAGACGCTACTCGATTCACACATCTTTCGCCATCGTGTATCCGAGTTGGATTGCCC
>JAALLB010000105.1 GCA_011087745.1 Hyphomicrobiales bacterium
CATGAAATGTGCTTTTTCATGGGTCAATATCCTGCGCGGCATGATAATGGGCTTGTTGCTCCTGAATTTGAAGAAGTAACCGAGCGATTGGCTGGCGATAAGCTTGAAGAATAAATCAGCCTGCTCGCAACAATCTCACGGCTTGATCCTGACCAAATAGATACAACAACAGTTTTAGTGCATCTCCCTGAGCACCTTGAAGTTCGGGGTTGGTTTCAATGATCAATTTTGCACCATCTCGTGCCATTTCCAGAATATCAGCATGGTGTTCAAGTTGAGCGAGATTGAAGCCTGGCGTGCCTGATTGTCGAGTTCCTAAAACTTCGCCTTCACCTCGAAGTTTTAGGTCTTCCTCTGCAATACGAAAACCATCTTCTGTCTCTCGCATGATATTTAAACGGGATTCAGCTGTTTCTGAGAGTGGCGTATAATATAAGAGCATGCAGTGTGAAGCTTCTGATCCACGTCCAACTCGGCCGCGTAATTGGTGGAGTTGAGCAAGACCAAAGCGTTCTGCATGTTCAATCACCATGATCGTTGCATCAGGTACATCAACTCCTACTTCAATCACCGTTGTTGCAACCAAAACGCGCGTACGTCCATCCTTAAAATCTGCCATTGCCTGGTTTTTTTCATCAACTGTCATTCGGCCATTGACAAGGCCAACGACACCTTTGCCCATCCGAGATTGCAAGTCCTTGAAACGATCTTCTGCAGCTACTGCCTGTACTTCTTCACTTTCTTCAACAAGTGGACAAATCCAATAAACCTTCTTGTCATGCTGAACTGCTGTATAAACGCGGGCAATTAATTCTTCTATGCGATCAGAGCTTAATGCATTGGTTTGAATGGGTTGGCGTTCGGGTGGCTTTTCATCAAGACGTGAAACCTCCATATCGCCGTAAGCTGTTAAAACGAGGGTTCGAGGAATGGGTGTTGCGGTCATAACCAATACATCTGTGGCATCACCTTTGTCACCAAGCGTTAAACGTTGATGCACCCCGAAGCGGTGTTGTTCATCAATAACCGCCAGGCCAAGGCTCTTAAATTCAACTTTGGATTGGAATAAAGCGTGGGTGCCGATAATTAAATCAATCTCACCATTCTTTAAACGTTCCAGGGTTTCCCGCTTTTTAGCAGCTTTGTCCTTGCCGGTAAGAAGTTCTATCGTGATACCTATTTGATCACAAAACGGTTTTAGACTGGCCAAATGCTGACGCGCAAGAATTTCTGTTGGTGCCATAATGCCAGCCTGATCACCGACTTCGATTACCGTAAGTGCTGCAATAAGGGCAACAATGGTTTTTCCCGATCCCACATCGCCTTGTAAAAGCCGCAACATGCGTTCTGGTTTTGCGAGATCGTCCGCGATCTCAGCAATTGATCTTGATTGCGCTCCTGTCAGTGCAAAGGGTAATAGCGGTAAAAGTTTTGAAATTAGTTCATTCGTGCCAATACGTGGTTTGCCAGATGATTTTCGCATTCGCAGTCGTAGCAATGCCAAGGCCAACTGCCCGGCAAGCAATTCATCATGCGCCAATCTTCTGCGAGCAGGGGTGTTTGGTTCCAGATCTAAGGTATCACGCGGGTTGTGTATTCGATCAACGGCTGCATTGAATTGCGGCCAATGTTCACGAGCAATCAAATTATGATCAGCCCATTCTGGCATGGTCGGTAAAGTTTCAACGGTAGTACGAATAGATTTTGCCATGACTTTGGACGAAAGTCCTGCGGTAACCGGATAAACCGGCTCAAGCAGCGGAAGTTGCACAAATCCTTCTTCACTCACCATGTGATCTGGGTGAACCATATTAGGTTTGCCGTTAAACCATTCAACTTTACCGCTGACATATCGTGTTTCGCCAACGGGCATCGATTTGCTAAGCCAATCGGACTGGCCTCTGAAAAAGACCAATGCCATCTCACCAGTTTCGTCATGGACGTTTATGCGATAGGGGATCCGGCGATTTCCTCTTGGCGGTACGTTGTGGCTATCAACCACTACCTTAAAGGTTGAAACAACCCCTTCTTGGGCATTTGCGATGCCGGGCTGATTTCTTCTATCAATTACCGAGTGGGGGATATGAAACAATAAATCAGCAATGCGAGCTGGTTCAGCGTTTTCATTTCCATGAAAAAGCCGGGTCAATGTCTTTGTCAGTTTTGGGCCAATTCCTTCAAGATTGGAAACAGGCACAAACAAAGGGTTTAAAAGTTCCGGTCGCATCAAAATTTCCGAAGTTTTGGCTGACTTTTCATTATTGTCGCCCTATAACACAATCCAACACCGATTGAGGCATTGAAGCAATAGTTCAACCATGAATGACACAGAAATTGATATTGAAAAACATAATCGTATTAAACGATTAAAGTATCGCGCAAATCATCGTGGTATCAAGGAGATGGATATTGTCATTGGACGGTTTGCCAATGAAATGCTTGATGAACTTACCGCAGATAATCTTGATCTGTTTGAAAAATTGATGGCGGAACATGATCGCGATTTGATAATCTGGTTTACGGGTGAACAGGAGTTTCCCGATGATGATACCAGGCCAATGTTTCAAATGGTTTGTGACCACATGAATTCTTATGACTTCAATCTTTGAGCTAATATTATAACATGCTTACACCCTTACAGCTTCAATCGATTTTTGATGAAGGTATTAATGCCGCGGTTGCAAACATTGCATCTGGCCAAGAGGGGCTTGTTCTTTCCCAACTTTGTGCGAATGAAAAAGCAGGTAAGGGCATTGTGCATATTTGTGCTAATGCCCAGGAATTGGCCGGTATTGAAGAAAGCTTGAGCTTCTTTGCTCCCTGGTTAGAGATTGTACATTTACCGGCATGGGATTGTCTGCCCTATGATCGCGTTTCACCCAGCACTCAAACCATTGCCAGCCGCATTGAGGCATTGAACAGGATTGCCAGTATCAAGCCTGATGACCAATCTGTTTTGGTTCTGACCACTGCAAATGCACTACTTCAAAAACTGGTTCCTTCCAGCGTATTGGTTAGCCAACAATTCTCCATGGCGCTTGGCAATATTGTTGATATGGACAAGCTGGTAGAGCGACTTGTGGGGGAAGGGTTTGACAGAACCTCCACTGTTCGCGAACGCGGTGAATTTGCTGTTCGTGGCGGTATCCTCGACTTGTTTGTGCCGGGTGAGGACGAGCCTATACGGCTAGACTTTTTCGGCGATACGCTGGAATCCATTCGAAGTTTTGATGCGGTAAGTCAGCTCACGACTGGACAATTAAAAACTTTTTCTTTGCAACCGATGAGTGAGATCAGCCTTGATGAAGCGGCGATAAAGCGGTTTCGCAAGAATTATATTGAACAATTCGGGGCAGCAACGCGGGACGATGCGCTTTATCAAGCCATAAGCGAAGGGCGATGTTTTGCCGGTATGGAACATTGGTTGCCGCTATTTTATGAAGAGCTGGATACGCTTTTTGATTACACTGATGGTTATCAGTTTACCTATGCGCATGATGTTATTGAGGCGGTGAAATCGCGTGAGGAACAAATCAATGACCATTATCAATCTCGTCAGCAAGCGATAGAAACCAAGATAGATGGCGGTACACCTTATAAACCGGTAGTGCCCTTGTCGATTTATCTTTCTGCATTGGAAATTGAGCAAAGACTGACTGTTTTAAGCGGCGTTTCGCTTTCTCCCTATGATCAACCACCAACTTCTACCACTCAAGTATTAGACGCCAAGGGTAAGGCCGGGCGCAGTTTTGCGGTTGAGCGCACTGCCGGACAAAATGTGTTTGATGCTGTTGCAGAACATGTTTCATCGGTTCTAGGTGATGGACGAAAAGTATTGATTGCGGCATGGTCGCAAGGATCCAAAGATCGTTTCAGCCAGGTTCTTATGGAGCATGGCTCAGCCGACCTGGTAAGTATTGAAACCTTCGAGGCTTTCAATTCTTCAAAAAGCAAACTTCCACACATTGCCGTATTGCCGTTGGAAGAAGGTTTTGAAACACCGGAATTTGTGGTGATTGCTGAGCAGGATGTTCTGGGAGACAGGCTTGTTCGTCGTACATCAAACCGAAAGCGCGATAAGGATTTCATTGCTGAGGCTTCCAGTCTTTCAGAAGGTGATATTGTTGTTCACGTTGATCATGGTATTGCCCGGTTTGTTGGGCTTCGAACGATTGAAGCAGCTGGTGCACCACATGATTGTCTTGAGCTTCGATATGCAGGTGATGACAAATTGTTCCTGCCTGTTGAAAATATTGAGCTGCTGTCTCGCTACGGTAATGCAGATAGTGAGGTCTTGCTTGATAAACTTGGCGGTGTTGCCTGGCAATCTCGCAAGGCCAAGCTCAAGAAACGCCTGCTGGAGATGGCGGACCAGCTCATAAAGATTGCAGCAGAACGTGCTCTTAAAACGGCAACAAAACTCGTTGCGCCAGATGGCCTTTATGGTGAGTTTGCTGCTCGCTTCCCGTACGATCAAACTGAAGATCAGATGCGGGCAATTGATTCAGTGTTTGATGATCTTTCAGCTGGAACGCCAATGGATCGTCTGGTTTGCGGTGATGTTGGATTTGGTAAAACTGAAGTTGCTCTTCGGGCTGCATTCGTTGCTGTTATGGGCGGTAAGCAGGCAGCAATTGTTGTTCCTACAACCTTGCTTGCTCGTCAACATTTCAAAACGTTTACAGACCGCTTCAAAGGTCTTCCGGTGAATATACGTCACGCCTCACGCCTTGTTGGTAATAAGGAGCTTTCCGATATCAAGAAAGGCCTGGCTGATGGCAGTGTTGATATTGTTGTTGGAACCCATGCACTATTGGGCAATACAATTGACTTTGATCGACTTGGTTTGCTGGTGATCGATGAAGAGCAACGCTTTGGTGTAAAACACAAAGAGCGTTTGAAAGAATTGAAATCTGATATTCACGTTCTTACGCTTTCAGCAACACCAATTCCTCGCACATTGCAGCTTGCTCTGACGGGTGTTCGTGAATTGTCCCTGATCACCACTGCTCCGGTTGATCGGATGGCTGTGCGGACCTTTATAACGCCATTTGATACGCTTACTGTTCGTGAAGCCTTATTGCGCGAACGATATCGTGGCGGGCAGAGTTTTTACGTTTGTCCGCGGGTACGCGATCTTGATGAGCGCAGGCAATTTTTGGCTGAGCATGTGCCAGAATTAAAAGTTGCAGTAGCGCATGGGCAAATGGCACCGGGCGAACTCGATGATATCATGAATGCATTTTATGACGGGCAAGATGATGTTCTGCTTGCAACCACAATTGTGGAGTCTGGTCTTGATATTCCAACAGCCAATACTCTGATTGTTCACCGCGCAGATATGTTTGGCCTTGCACAATTGTATCAATTGCGAGGGCGGGTAGGGCGTTCCAAAACCCGCGCCTATGCAATCTTCACTTTGCCGGTAAACAAGACCCTTACCGCCACTGCAGAGCGACGTCTTAAAGTATTGCAATCTCTTGATACAGTAGGTGCCGGGTTTGAACTTGCCAGCCATGATTTGGATATTCGTGGTTCGGGCAATCTGCTGGGCGATCAACAATCTGGTCAAATTCGTGAAGTGGGTTACGAGCTTTATCAACAAATGCTTGAAGAAGCCGTTGCCGAATTAAAAGATGGTGATGATTATTCGGCTGAAGAAAAATGGTCACCGCAAATTTCAATTGGCACGGCCGTTCTTATTCCGGAGAGCTATGTACCTGACCTGCAATTGCGTTTGGGGCTTTACCGACGACTATCGGACATCCGCGAGCCAGAAGAGATTGATGCTTTCGGTGCTGAGATGATTGACCGGTTTGGCCCGATGCCAGAGGAGGTCGAATATCTATTGAAGATTGTTTACATCAAAGGTCTTTGTTTTACCGCCAATGTGTCAAAACTTGATGCTGGGCCAAAGGGAGCAGTGATTGGTTTCCGCAATAATGATTATCAGGCAGCTACCCAATTGGTAGGATATCTGGGCGAGCAGGGCAGTCTGGCCAAGATACGCCCTGATCAAACAATCTTCCTGTCACGCAATTGGGAAACAGCAGAAAAACGCTTTAAGGGTTCTGCGGTTATTTTAGCAAAGCTTGCGGGGTTTGTTCGGGACTTGGGGTGAGGTAGAAATATTTGATTTATTGACTGTAATGCTGAGAGAACTGTAATTTTAATCAACGATGCAATGGCTGGTTGTGACCCAAAGTGGAAATGAATGATTTAAGACAATTATAAAGTTTAAATGTAACTACCCAGCTACTGGCTTTGTCATTTAGGGGCGCGACGATTTGAATCGGCAGGAAAAGCTTTCTTTCTGCGAGGAAATCTGGCTCTCTGCGCG
>JAALLB010000106.1 GCA_011087745.1 Hyphomicrobiales bacterium
ACATGGAAAGACCCATCCGGTCACCTTCAGCAAAGATGTGTGCATGCGGTAGCCGGTAAGGGTGGGACCAGCTCTGGTGGTTCAACAATGTTTGCCAAGTTGAATTCTGAGATACCACTAGAGGACCTTATTCGCGGGGTTATTGTTCAATCTGCCAACGATGATTCCATTATTATAGCGGAAGGGTTGGGTGGTTCCGAGGCGGCGTTTGCGAACTTAATGAACCAAAGGGCCCGCACTATAGGTTTAAATAATTCCAATTTCATCAATTCAACTGGATTGCCTGCAGAGAACCAATACGTATCAATCCGCGATTTAGCAAAACTGTCTCGCCATATAATTACAACCTATCCCAATTTCTACCGGTACTACAGTGAGCCTTCGTTTGAGTGGAACAAGATTACACAACGCAATAGAAATCCGTTGTTGCCGATGAAAATTGGAGCCGATGGTATGAAGACCGGATATACTGAAGCAAATGGCTATGCGATAATTGGTTCCGCAGTGCGTGACGGACAGCGGTTGATCACAGTTTTGAGCGGTATGGAGAGTAAAAAAAGCGCGCAGAAGAAGCTCGTAAAATTCTGGATTGGGGCTTTAGGGCCTTTGAAAAGATCAATTTGTTTGATGATGGCGAAATTCTTGGGCAAGCCAGCGTATACGGAGGCATTAAATCTGGTGTCGACGTTGTTGGTAACGGACCTGTGGAAATTTATCTTCCAATTGGAAACCGTGACAAGTTAAAAGCAAGAATCGTATATACAGGTCCGATTATGCCACCAGTGGAGCAGGGTGCTAAAGTTGCTGTTCTTAAGGTTTGGATTGGCGATGAGCTAAGTCAGGAGATTGATCTTTATGCTGCTGAGACTGTTGAAAAAGGCGGATTACAACGTCAAGCTGTCGATGCACTCAAAGAGCTACTCTTTGGATGGTTGTAAACGCACTTTGAATTTATATTCAAAGCATCAACACCTAGTGATACTGTGATGAAGAAGATTTCGCTGAAAAACGGTGTGTTCATCACATTTGAAGGCGGAGAAGGTTCTGGAAAATCTAGCCAAATCAAATTACTAGACAGTAAACTTAATAAATTAGATTATGAAACAATTTTGACCCGCGAACCAGGCGGCACAGCGGGTGCAGAAGCAATTAGACACGTGATCTTATCAGGTAGCGCAGAAAAACTGGGTGCGGATGTTGAAGCCATGCTGTTTTCTGCGGCTCGTTCCGATCATGTAGAAAAAGTGATTAGACCGGCGTTGAAGTCCAATAAAATTGTTTTGTGTGACCGATTTTATGATTCAACCCGAGTCTATCAAGGGGTAACGAGCAGTGTTGATATGGAGTTCTTATACTCTTTGGAGCGAATTGCCTGTGATGATGTTTGGCCTGATTTAACGCTAATATTGGATCTTTCTGTGGAAGAGGGCATGAAGCGTGCAAATGCTCGCAGATCCGAAGATACTGTTCCTGATCGTTTTGAAAAAGAAGATATGCAAGCACAAGAAATACGGCGTGAAGCATTTCAAAAAATTGCAGAAAAAGAGCCAGAGCGCTGTAAGCTTATCGATGCAAGTGGCTCTGAAAAACAAGTTGCCAAACGAATTTGGGAAGTTGTTGAACCTCTTTTAGAACGGAAGTCTGCCAAAAATGGATGATGATGCAATTGTAGCAGACAAGATTGATGGTATTCCTCATCCCGCGGAAACACTTGAATTGGTTGGCCATGAAGAGACCCTCGCGCAGATTTTGCAACAGTATGCGTCTGGTCGCATGCACCATGCGTTGTTGCTTACTGGTCCGCGTGGCATTGGAAAAGCAACGTTGGCTCTGAGGATTGCGTCTCACATCTTTAGGCATCCTGAAGGGCTTAGTGCTCCGTTGATTTTGGGCGATCCGCAACCCAATGATCCAATCGACGGCAAGCTAGCTGCCCGTTCCAATCCCAATCTTCTGCATATGACACGGCCATGGGATGACAAAACCAAGAAGTTCAAAAGTCAACTCACAGTCGATGTTATTAGATTAACGGTACCTTTCTTTGGGACTTCGCGAGGTGAAGAAGGGTGGCGTATTGCAATTGTTGATGCTGCAGATGATATGAATGCCAGTGCTGCTAATGCGCTGCTAAAAATCCTTGAAGAACCACCCACAAATACCCTGTTTTTTGTACTATCCCATTCCCCGGCAAAAGTGTTGCCAACCATCAGGTCGCGTTGCCAGCAAATTTCAATGAAGCCCTTGAGCAACGATCAAGTCATCGGTGTATTGAATCAATTTGGTGCACTGGAAACATTAAATTCAGACGACAAAATACTGTTAGGAAAGCTGGCCAAAGGTTCAGTGCGCACTGGGCTTTTATTATCTCGTGAAAATGGTCTTGAGATATACAAATCCTTCATGAATGCATGTGAGCGATTGCAGAAACCGGACTGGTCACAAATTCAAACCATGGCTGAAAAAGTTACTGCTCGAGGTAAAGAAGATGGCTTTAGACTTCTACTTGAATTTGCCAATGAATATATGGAAGGCCATGCCACAGGTCGGTTGGGGCAAAAGAATGATATTTCTTCGCTTGCCCGTTGGGCGCAGGTATGGGAAAAGACGCAGAATTCAACACGCATTGCGGATGGCTATAACCTCGACAAGAAACAAGTTATCTTAAACTTGTTTCACGACATGGGTGAGGCGGCACGCAACTGATAACGGAACATTCCTATATAATGGCAAATGAAAAATACTACATAACTTCTGCAATATCCTACCCAAATGGTGTGCCCCATATTGGCCATGCTTACGAGTTTGTTTGCAGTGATGCAATCGCTCGATATAAACGGTTAGATGGTGCTGATACCCGTTTTTTGTTGGGAACAGATGTTCACGGGCAAAAGATGCTGCAGACGGCTCGTGATATTGGAATTACACCGAAAGAACTTGCAGACAAAAATTCAGACGCTTTTCAGGCAATGACTGACAAATTGAATGTTTCTTATGATCGCTTTATCCGCACATCGGACGAAGATCACCATGTATCGTGTCAGGCGCTTTGGAAAAAGATGGAAGCAAATGGCGACATCTACAAGGATAGTTATTCTGGTTGGTACTCAGTGCGTGATGAGGCGTACTATGATGAAGACGAAACAACTGTAAACGATGATGGTATACGGCTTGGCGGGCAGGGTACTCCGGTTGAGTGGATGGATGAAGAAAGCTACTTCTTTAAGCTGTCGGCTTATGAAGACAAACTGCTGGCGCTTTATGAAGAACATTCAGAATTTATTGCTCCTACCTCTCGCAAGAATGAAGTTGTTTCCTTTGTAAAAGGTGGATTGAAAGATCTATCGATTTCTCGAACTACATTCGATTGGGGCGTAAAAGTTCCAAGAGATGAAAAGCATGTCATGTATGTTTGGGTAGATGCGCTAACCAACTACATTACCGGTCTTGGTTATCCCGACGAGGAAAATGATTTGTGGTCATATTGGCCAGCAGATGTTCACGTGATTGGTAAAGATATTACACGGTTCCACGCGGTGTATTGGCCCGCATTTTTAATGTCTGCGGGCATTGAAATTCCCAAGCAAGTTTTTGGGCATGGCTTCCTGCTTAACAATGGTGAGAAAATGTCGAAGTCATTGGGTAATGTAGTAGACCCATTTCAAATGGCCGATCTTTATGGTGTCGACCAGCTTCGTTATTTTTTCTTAAGCCAGGTGCGGTTTGGGTCTGATGGCAGCTATAGCCATGAAGACATAGTCAACCACACCAATGCGGATCTTGCCAACAACTTCGGTAATTTGGCGCAACGCTCGCTTTCCATGATTGCCAAGAACTGTGAAGGCAAGGTGCCGGCGCATGGCGAACCTACAGCGGAAGACCAAATGCTGCTTGATCTGGTTTATGGTTTGCGCAGCAAAACCCAGGGGCATATGGATAAATATGAAATTCACAATTACTGCGAAGAAGTCTGGAAGGTTCTAGGAGAGGCCAATAAATACGTTGACGAACAAGCACCTTGGGGACTGAAAAAAACGGACCCGGAACGTATGGGTACGGTTCTTTGGACTGTTGCTGAAACTGTACGAAACATTGCAATTATCGCACAGCCAATTATGCCTGACTCATGCAACAAAATGTTGGACTTGCTTGCAATAGATTCAACTGCCCGCAGTTTTGATAATTTGGGTTCTCAAGATGCCATATCATCCAGTGCAGAACTCCCGAAGCCTGAAGGTGTATTTCCGCGTTTTGTTGAGAAAGAAACGGATAGCTGATGCTAGTCGATTCACATTGCCATTTGGATTTTCCTGATTTTGCCGAAGAACTTGACGACGTTGTTGCGCGTGCTGAGCAAGCTGGTCTTGGCCGAATGGTTACTATTTGTACGCGAGTTCGTAAATTTACTGATGTACTTGCCGTTGCAGAGCGGTTTGAAAATATATTTTGTTCTGTTGGCACGCATCCGCATAACGCGCATGAAGAGCTTGATGTTACGATTGAAGAACTTATCGAATTGTCAAAGCACAATAAAGTCGTTGCAATTGGTGAAGCCGGACTTGATTATTTTTATCAAAAAGATCATGCCGCAGCTCAAGCTCAAGGACTACGCAATCATATAGCGGCTGCTCGAGCTACAGGTTTGCCTTTGGTCATTCACAGCCGTGATGCGGATGAAGATATGATCTCTATATTGGAAGAAGAAACAGAGCAGGGAGCCTTCCCGTTTGTTCTTCACTGTTTCTCATCTGGCCGAGCACTTGCTGAAGTTGGCGTAAAACTGGGTGGATATGTTTCATTGTCTGGAATTTTGACATTTAAAAACTCTCAGGAAATACGTGACATTGCTGCTGATGTTCCGATGGATCGATTATTGGTGGAAACAGACGCACCGTATTTGGCTCCAACGCCTTACCGTGGCAAACGCAATGAACCATCTTATGTAATTGAAACTGCTAAAGTTCTTGCCGATACCAAGAATGTTTCTATTGAGGATGTTTGGAGTTCCACAACCAATAATTTCTTTCGCCTCTTCAATAAAGTACCGGACCCTCGGTAATGGATAAGTTGCGTTTTACAATCCTTGGCTGTGGCTCATCACCTGGTGTGCCGCGCATCCATGGTGACTGGGGAGCTTGTGATCCAAGCGAACCAAAAAACAAACGTCTGCGCTGCTCTTTATTGGTTGAAAGATTTTCTGATAATGGCATTACCCGAATAGTTGTTGATACTAGTCCGGATTTTCGCCAGCAAATGCTTGCAACTAAAGTTCCAAGATTAGACGGTGTACTATATACCCATCCTCACGCCGACCATGTTCACGGCATTGATGATTTACGCGGATTTGCACTTGCACAGCGAGAGCAAATAAAAATTTACGCTGATGATTATACAATGGAGCGACTTTATGAAGGGTTTGGATATTGTTTGAAGCAACTGGAAGGCAGTATGTATCCACCTATATTGGATCCGCATGTGATAAAGGTTGGAGAAGCAATAGAAATACAAGGTGAGGGTGGTTCAATCTACGCCCTACCCATCCTTCAAGTTCACGGCCCCATTAATTCACTGGCATTTCGCTTTTCTACGTCGGAATATTTTGAAACTGGCGGCTTGTGTTATTCACCCGATGTAAGTGAGATTCCAGAAAACAGTGTCTCAGCGCTTCAAAACTTGGATATTTGGATAGTTGATGCACTGCAGTACAAGCCACACGTTAGTCATTTTAGCGTTTCCGAAAGTCTGGAATGGGTTGAACGTTTAAAGCCCAATCACGCTATTTTTACCCATATGCATATTCCATTGGACTATAAAGCTTTAAGTGCTGAGTTACCCGATTCTGTCGAGCCAGCGTATGACGGCATGATTTTGGAATTGGATAGATAATGATACCCGCACGCTATGAAACACTTTTGTTCCAGTTTTTGATTTCTGGCATGATGTCATGTTTGGTTTCTGGAATGGTTACATTTCTCAACCTTGGAACAATTGGTTTTGAAATTACTCTGTGGTTTAACGCATGGATGATTGCCTGGTCAGTAGCGTTCCCAACCATTGTAATTATGTCACCAGCTGTTAGGGCATTAATTAAACGTCTTGTTAAAACAACATGATAAAGCATTTATATTATTCAATACATAAATAAATAAGTTCCATAATACATATTATGCGATTTATGTAAACTACAAGGTACAGTCAAATATTGGATTTATTCTGCCTTGACTAAATCGAGCAATGCCTGATAACCCGTGCCCCCATACGCTACTCGATTCACACATCTTGCGCCATCGTGTATCCGAGTTGGATTGCCCTGAA
>JAALLB010000107.1 GCA_011087745.1 Hyphomicrobiales bacterium
AAGCCTGAAACGTCAACCCCAAATAATCAGATTTTCAAGGACTCGGAGTATACTTCAGAAAGTGATCCGGACAAGGCTGTGGCCATCCATGATGAAATTCATAATTATTGTTTCATCGCCCGGTCGGTAAATTTTCCCATCCGGTTTGAAGTCGAGATTTTGAAAGAATAGGAAAGCATTTTGAAAAGCATAGCTGACAAACTAATTGATCAACTCCCAAAAGCAGAATTGCATCTTCACATCGAGGGTACGCTTGAACCTGAAATGATGCTCACTTTGGCCAAGCGAAACAATATAAATCTACCTTATAAATCCGTGGAAGATGTACGGACTGCATATGAGTTCAATTGCTTGCAGGATTTCCTCGATTTATATTACCTTGGCATGTCTGTGCTGGTGACAGAGCAGGATTTTTACGATCTTACTTGGGCTTATATTGAAAGAGTGCACGCAGACGGGCTAACGCATGTCGAAATGTTTTTTGATCCACAAGCTCATACCGATCGCGGGATAAAGTTTGAAACAGTTTTGGGCGGTATTGTCTCGGCACTGGAAACTGCTCAAAAAGAATTGAATATCAGCTCGAAATTAATCATGTGCTTCTTGCGACATTTACCGGAAGAAGAAGCATTTGAAGCTTTGAGCTGTGCCTGCAAGCACAAGGAACACATCTATGGCGTAGGACTGGATAGTTCAGAAGCTGGCAATCCGCCTGAAAAATTTACGAGAGTTTTTACAGCTGCGCGTGAAGAAGGCTTCGTTGCTGTTGCACATGTTGGAGAAGAAGGCACTGCCGGGAACGTTAAAGAAGCACTGGATACCCTAAAAATTGAACGGGTCGACCATGGCAACCACGCGTTTGATGATCCTGACCTTGTTAAGCGGTTGGCGCAGCAGCAAACACCCCTGACAATGTGCCCAATTTCCAATTTACGATTGAAAGGTATTCCAACACTTTCAGCAAGCCCGGTAAAAAAGGCATTGGATGCAGGTGTCCTGGTTGCGGTAAACTCAGATGATCCGTCTTATTTCAGAGGGTATCTAAATGACAATTACCGTGCGGTTCATGATGCGCTCAATTTGAACGAAAATGAACTCATTACGCTTGCAAAAAACTCCTTTGCAGGATCATTCCTTGAAGACAGGGAAAAACAAAAGCAATTGGACACAATTGACAACTGCGTTGAGAGTATTAAACGGCAAACAGGCTAGGGTTCCTTGGGGATTTCACCCGTCGCAACCTCAAACCAATGCTTCCGCCACATGGTCCATTCTGTCTGCCCCCAGAACATTTCTCCATCAACAAAAAAAGTTGGAGCGCCAAAAACACCCCTTGAGATAGCTTCATCTGTTGCTTCAATCAGGGATTGCTTGGAAAGTGGATCATTAACAGCTTCTACAAAGTGTACCGGATCCACGTTTGCGGTGGATACTACCTGCGCCACGACTTCTGAATCGTTTAAATCCTTGTTTGAAACCCACATGCCATCAAAAATGGCATTGGTAAGGGCCATGAACCGTAAATCGTCTTTATAAGCAATGATGCCCCGCATCAAATACAAAGAATTAATCGGGAACTTGTCATTCATCGTAAATGGCACGTCAAACCGTTTTGCCCAACGGTGAAAATCATTAAAGACGTAGGCTCCCTTTGCAGGAACCGTTATTGGACTTGAATTACCTGTTTCCTTGAAAACACCGCCCAATAACATCGGTTTGTAGTTGACCGTGGCATGGGCTTCTTCAATCAAGGCAGGCAATCTTGCCCAGGAGAGGTAGGCTGCCGGACTGATACAATCAAAATAATAATCTACTTCTTTGGTCATGTTAAAATTCCTCGATCCATGGTCTCAAATCTAATTCATGCGTCCAGCTGTCCCTTGGCTGACAATGCACATTCCAATAATTCTCGGCAATGTGCTCCGGGTTCAAAATGCCATCCTGATCTTTCTTAGCATAGGCATGTGGCCAAAATTCTTTGATGAATTCAGTTTCTATCGCTCCATCGATAATAAAATGTGCCACATGTATGCCTTTTGGCCAAAGTTCCCGGGCAAGACCCTGTGTCATACCGCGAAGCGCAAACTTGGCGCTGGCAAATGCCGCCCCTCCCGCAAAGCCTTTCATGCTCGCTGAAGCTCCGGTAACGAAAATACTGCCCTTACCCCGTGGTTCCATTTTTCTGGCGGCTTCTCTGCACGTTAAAAACCCTGCAAAACAGGCCAATTCCCATATTTTGGTGAATTTGCGAACTTCTATTTCTGCAAACGGGAATCTTACGTTTGCACCAATATTAAATACCACGACTTCCAAAGGAGCAATATCGTTTTCAATCCGATCAAAAAGCGCAATCATCTGCTCTTCATCGCGCGCATCACACCCAATTGGAACAACTTCTCCACCTTCCTGGCGAATTTCCCTAGCCAAATTATCCAGGTGCTCAAGCTTTCGGCGCACGGGCACGACAATATACCCCTCACGAGCAAAACGTTTAGCAATTGCACCACCGGTTGCATCTCCTGCACCAATCACAAGGCAGGATTTCTTGTCTTTGTTGTTGTTATCCTTGGACAAGGTCTACACTCCCTATAGCCAAACTGCGCTTCACTTCGTACAACATATTTGTACGAAATATCCAATTGAGCAACCCCGACGGAGTAAGCCTCATGAAACAAGGTGATCACCTGTTTCTGGTCGATGGATCAGCCTATATTTTCCGCGCATATCATGCGCTACCGCCACTTACGCGTAAATCTGATGGCCTTCCAGTTGGGGCGGTCTCCGGCTTTTGTAATATGCTATGGAAATTGGTGCAGGAAGCTCGCGATACTTCCGTTGGTGTTGTGCCCACCCATTTTGCGGTGATTTTTGATTATTCATCCAAGACCTTCCGCAATGAAATATATCCTGAATATAAAGCCAACCGTGATGCGCCACCTGAAGACCTGAGGCCGCAATTTTCGCTGATCAGAAAAGCCACACGGGCATTCAATCTACCTTGTATTGAAACGGAAGGATTTGAGGCCGACGACATCATCGCAAGTTATGCAAAAGAAGCCGAGGCCGTTGGCGGTGAAGTTACCATCATTTCATCAGACAAGGATTTGATGCAACTGATTACACCAAACACCATTATGTATGACACAATGAAAGACCGACGGGTTGGCATTGATGAAGTTCACGAGAAATTTGGTGTTGGTCCTGAAAAAATGATTGATCTGCAGGCACTTGCCGGAGATTCCACAGACAACATTCCCGGTGTTCCCGGTATTGGACCCAAAACCGCTGCACAATTGCTCGATGAATACGATACCCTTGAAACGCTGCTTGAGCGAGCTGGCGAGATCAAACAGAACAAGCGCCGTGAGAATCTGATTGAATTTGCTGACCTGGCTCGTATCTCAAAGCAACTTGTTACCCTTAAAAATGATGTTCCGTTGGATGTGCCATTGGATGGATTGGTGCTTGAAGAACCAAACGGCCCCAAGCTTATTTCATTTTTGAAAGCCATGGAGTTTACCTCCATTACCCGCAAGGTTGCAGAAATAACTGATACTGATTCCAGCGCGGTTGAAGCGGATACGATCACCGTTGATGGCTATGAAAACGCCCGTGGTCCGGATCTTGATGCCGGAGATGGTGCGGATGGCAGTAAATCAGAAGGTGGCAATACGCCAGAAGCGCTGGTTCAGGCTCGCGCTGCAGAAGGTGAAGCTACAAAAATTAATGCTGATACTTATGAGTGTGTTCGCGATGAAGCCACTTTAGAAGCTTGGGTCCAACGCATCTATGAAGCCGGTATTGTTGCAATCGATACTGAAACAACCTCGCTTGATCCAATGGAAGCTGAGCTTGTGGGGATATCTCTTGCCACAGCACTGGGTAGAGCCTGTTACATTCCTTTCGCCCATAAAGAAGGTCAGGACGATCTTTTGGGTGGTGGCATAGCACCTGACCAAATCAATCCTGCCAAAGCGACTAAGATCCTCAAGCCAGTGTTAGAAGATTTATCCATCTTAAAAATCGGTCAGAACATGAAATACGACTGGTTGATGCTTTCACAAGTTGGCATTAATATGGTTGGTCTTGATGACACCATGCTGATGTCTTACGTGCTTGATGCAGGACGCGGCGGTCATGGCATGGATGATCTTGCAAAACGCCACTTGGGACATGATTGTATACCCTACAAGGAACTTACGGGCACTGGCAAATCTGCAATTACGTTTGATATGGTCGAGATCGAAAAAGCAACGCGCTATGCAGCTGAAGACGCAGACGTTACCTTGCGTTTGTGGCGTGTTTTAAAACCGCGCCTTGTAGCTGAAAAAATGACACCCGTTTATGAACGACTGGAACGCCCATTGATTGAGGTTGTCGCCAAGATGGAACAACGCGGAATTTCGGTTGATCGCCAAATACTGTCGCGTCTTTCTGGCGAATTAGCACAGGCAGCAGCCGGACTAGAATCTGAAATACACGAACTTGCGGGTCGAAGTTTCAATGCCGGTTCTCCAAAGCAATTGGGCGAAATTTTATTTGATGAAATGGGACTTCCTGGAGGCAAAAAGACCAAGACGGGTGCCTGGCAAACAGGAGTGCAGGTTCTGGAAGATTTGGCCGCTGAAGGTCATGAACTTCCTCGCAAGATTATTGGGTGGCGACAGCTTACCAAATTAAAATCAACCTACACTGATGCACTTCCTGGTTTTATCAATCAAGATACGGGCCGGGTCCATACATCCTATTCAATGGCGTCTACCTCTACCGGACGTTTTTCATCCTCTGACCCCAACTTGCAGAACATTCCAATCAGAACAGCAGAGGGGCGCAAAATCAGGACTGCCTTTGTGGCCAACAAGGGTAACAAGCTGGTTTCTGCAGACTATTCGCAAGTTGAATTGCGGGTTTTGGCTCATATCGCTGATATCCCCCAATTAAAGCAGGCTTTTGCTGATGGATTGGACATTCATGCAATGACCGCATCTGAAATGTTCAACACACCCATTGATGGCATGGACCCGATGATGCGCCGCCGGGCAAAGGCAATCAATTTCGGCATCATATACGGTATTTCTGCCTTTGGCCTTGCCAATCAGTTGAGCATTGGACGTTCAGAGGCTAGCGAGTATATCAAAACCTATTTTGAGCGCTTTCCGGGCATCAAGGGATACATGGAAGAAACAAAGAACTTTGCCCGTGAACATGGTTATGTTGAAACCATTTTTGGCCGTCAGGCCCACTATCCCGGCATTAAAGACCCAAATCCGCAAATGCGTGCATTTAATGAACGTGCTGCGATTAATGCTCCCATACAAGGATCAGCTGCGGATATCATTCGCCGCGCAATGGTCCGTATGGATGGGGTATTGCAGGATGCAAACTTGTCAGCAAAAATGCTATTGCAAGTTCATGATGAACTGATCTTTGAAATTCCTGAAGATGAAGTTGATCAAACCATCACACTTGTTAAGGACGTCATGGAAAATGCAACAATGCCAACACTTCAAATGTCAGTGCCGCTAAAGGTTGATGCGCAAGCAGCGGATAATTGGGACGAGGCACACTAATCTCAGGGAGACAATGAAATGGCTTCAAGCAATCCAGCTCCAGGCTTTGCAAACCACCCCAATCATACGGTGGAAATTGCTGCCGCGAACGGGCCGATAAACATCTCCATTGATGACGAAGTCATTGCGGCAACAAATGATGCATTAGTCCTAAAGGAAAACGGGTATGGCGATGCATTTTACATTCCAAAATCTGCTTTGGGTGAAAGCATGTTGCAAACAAGTGATCATTCAACCCATTGTCCATTTAAGGGAGATGCAAGCTATTACCATCTCGTTCACAAGGGGAAGGTCCACGAAAATGCGGTCTGGAGCTATAAAACGCCGTTTGATGAGGCCATGAAAATAAAAGAACACATTGCGATTTATCCCAATGTCGCAAAAGTTGGCCCAGCTTGATAATAGATGATTGAAGCTTGGCTGAGCTTGGTCTAAAAGAAACAAATCCGCACCCATAGCTCAGCTGGATAGAGCGCTGCCCTCCGAAGGCAGAGGCCGCAGGTTCAACTCCTGCTGGGTGCACCAAATTCCTCAATAAATACAATAATATAAATGCTCCGTACTTTCAAGTCATTTGTCGTAAATGCGTCTGGGTCATCACCTGGTCACCACCAAAAATCCAATTTCAGCCAAGCCACGAATTTATAACTGAACCGCTCCTTGTTTGTCGGAGGGCGTTTTGTTCAAATGTTAAGCGACTATATCGAGCGTTT
>JAALLB010000108.1 GCA_011087745.1 Hyphomicrobiales bacterium
ATCATATCACACCAAAACATTCGGGTTTTGGAGTAGGATGGGTATAACAATATTTTACGCAAAAAACGCACTCCAAATAATCCGCCACAATACCAATTCCAGTCGGGAAATAAATTCTGTTGGCATTTTTGTATGGAAAGCTTACTTCAATTGCGACTCACAAGTCAGTGAAATCTAGAAGATTTTGGCAAAAACAACAAAAAAAGCCGCCTTTTCAGTAATTTGGTAAATTATCTGTTATGCAGCGCGATTTAGATTACGCAACACATAATGAAGAATACCACCGGCTTTGTAATAATCCAACTCATCTTCGGTATCGATACGTACTAGGATCTCAATAGATTTTTGAGACCCGTCTGCAAACGTAATGTCAGCTGTAAGCGTTTGGCGCGGTGATAGATCAGTAAGACCTGAAATTGAAACCTGTTCGTCACCCTTCATGCCAAGACCTTCCCAGCTGTCACCATTGGTAAATACCAGTGGAAGTACACCCATGCCGATCAGATTTGAACGGTGAATACGCTCAAAACTTTCTGTCACAACTGCTTTAACTCCCAAAAGACGAGTTCCCTTGGCCGCCCAGTCCCGAGATGATCCCGTTCCATATTCCTTGCCAGCAAAGATCACAAGCGGAGTGCCCTCTTCCTTGTAGCGCATCGCAACGTCATACATAGGAGCTTGATCACCAGATGGATAATGCTTGGAGAAACCACCTTCAACATCACTTAACATTTGGTTCTTGATGCGAATATTGGCAAAAGTACCGCGCATCATGATTTCGTGGTTACCACGACGAGAACCATATGAGTTAAAGTCAATTGGACGAACCTGGCGGTCTGTCAGATAACCACCCGCAGGTGTGTCAGCCTTAAACGAACCAGCCGGAGAAATATGGTCCGTTGTAATTGAATCTGAGAAGAGACCCAAAATACGTGCGCTTTTGATATCTTCAATCGCGTCAGGCTCCATGGTCATGCCATCAAAATACGGCGGATATTGCACATAGGTTGATTCATCTGACCAGTTGTAAGTTTCACCACCGGAAACCTCAATTTCCTGCCATCCAGCATCCCCCTTGAAAGCATTGCTATAACGGGTATGGAACATGTCTTCATTAATCGAGGTGCGGATGAGATCAGCAGTTTCTTTGGTTGAAGGCCAGATGTCCTCAAGGAAAACATCATTACCATCTGGGTCCTGTCCAAGTGCTTCCTTGGTAATATCAACGTGCATTGAGCCTGCAATTGCATAGGCAACGACCAATGGCGGTGAAGCCAGATAGTTGGCGCGACAATCAGGGCTAACACGGCCCTCAAAGTTACGGTTACCAGAAAGAACTGAAGTAGCCAGAACATCGTTACTGTTAATCGCATTTGAAATAGGTTCAGGCAGTGGTCCCGAGTTACCAATACAAGTCGTACAACCGTAACCAACGAGGTTAAAGCCCATTGCATCAAGATCATCTTGCAAGTTAGCCTTCTCAAGGTAATCCGTAACGATCTGGGAACCAGGTGCCAATGAAGTTTTGACCCAAGGCTTGACTGTAAGACCTTTTGCTCGGGCATTTCTGGCCAACAAACCAGCACCAATCATTACAGATGGATTGGATGTGTTGGTACAAGATGTGATCGCAGCAATTACAACATCGCCGTCGTCAATTTTGTAGTTCGAACCTTCAACATCATAGCGTTTCTCATCGCCTTTTTGAGCAATGTCGCCAGACTTGATAGCTTTTGCAGCTTCAGCAAAAGCTACATCAGCACCTGCAAGTGTCACACGATCCTGCGGACGCTTTGGACCAGAAATGGATGGAACCACATCACCCATGGCCAGTGAAAGTGTAGATGAGAACACAGGATCAGGCGTATCATCTGCACGCCACATGCCTTGTTCCTTTGCATAAGCTTCAACAAGTGCAACACGATCAGCATCACGACCTGTGTCTTTCAGGTATTTTATCGAATCGACATCCACCGGGAAGAAACCACATGTTGCACCATATTCAGGAGCCATGTTTGCAATCGTTGCCTGGTCTTCCAGTGACAAGTTAGAAAGGCCTGAACCATAAAACTCAATAAATTTGCCGACAACACCTTTTTGACGAAGCATTTCAACAACGGTTAGCACCAGGTCAGTCGCCGTAGTACCGTCTGTCATGTTACCGGTCAGTTCAAATCCGATAACTTCCGGAACTAGCATTGTAATTGGTTGGCCAAGCATCGCAGCCTCTGCCTCAATACCGCCAACACCCCAACCAAGAACAGAAAGGCCGTTCACCATGGTTGTGTGCGAATCTGTACCCACTAGCGTATCGGGATAAGCAACCGTTGTACCATCAATATCTTTCGTCCAAACCGTCTGCGCAAGGTTTTCAAGGTTCACCTGATGACAAATACCGGTTCCTGGAGGCACAACACGGAAGTTGTCAAAGGCTTCCTGACCCCACTTGAGGAATGTGTAACGCTCGCCATTACGTTCATACTCACGGTCAACGTTCATGGTGAAAGCATTAGAGTTTGCAAAAAAATCAACCATCACTGAGTGGTCAATTACAAGATCACAAGGAACCTGTGGATTAATAGCCGCTGTGTCGCCACCAAGGTTTTTAGTGGCATCACGCATGGCAGCCAAATCAACAACAGCTGGAACGCCGGTAAAATCCTGCATCAAAACACGCGCTGGGCGGTAAGCAATTTCAGTTTCAGCAGAACCCTTTGTGTTCAGCCAATCTGCAACGGCCTGAATATTCTCTTTCGTAACCGAGCGACCATCTTCAAAGCGAAGCAGGTTCTCAAGCAGCACTTTCAAGGAGAAAGGCAGATTGGAAATGCCAGCAAGGCCGTTTTGTTCAGCTTTTGCTAGGGAGTAATACGTAAATTCCTTACCATTGACGGTCATGGTCGATTTACATTTGAAACTGTCGAGGGAGTTCAACATGAAGCATCTTTCTTGAAGTTTGCGAAAACATTATAAGGGCAGCATCACGAAAATGCGCCACTCTCATGGGCGGGTTATAGATGCAAATTTCCAAATTGTGAATAGGCCAAAGGTGCAAAGAGGTAAGACCAGTTCCGATTGTAAAAATTCTAGGGTTTTCTAGCGATGATAATCTCGCTAGAAACAACCTCATGAAACTGATTGTAGAAAATTTAGGCCTGAATCGCGCTAGCGAGGAAATTGTTAAAGACATTTCTTTTGAACTGTCCGCAGGTGAAGCGCTGATTATTACGGGCGAAAACGGTTCGGGTAAATCCACGACCCTGCGCGGCATTGCCGGTCTTTTGCCGCTGAATTCAGGCGCAATAAAACTTCTCGATGAAAACGGTAAACAGTTTGAAGGACAACCCCGCGAATACTGTCATTACCTGGGTCATCAAAATGGCATGAAAACCGCACTCACAGTTCGGGAGAATTTGGATTTCTGGCAAAAGTTTTGTGGCGAACCCGATTTAACAATTGAAGAAGCCTTGGAGGAAGTTGATCTTTCCCACACAATTGACCTGCCTTTCAGTTATCTGTCAGCAGGCATGAAACGCCGTGTAACCATTGCCCGACTACTGGTTTCAGATCGACCCATTTGGATATTGGACGAGCCCACCGCTGGCCTAGATGCCCAATCAGTAAAAATGTTTACAGCTCTTTGCCAGGCGTTTTGCGAGAGTGGTGGCATCCTGATTGCTGCAACGCATTTACCACTTGGGATAGAGACCGAAAAAACCCTTGAGATTAAGGCATCCAATTAATGCTGGCTCTCTTGAAACGCGAAATTCTTTTAAGCATCCGCGCAGGCGGTGGTGCATTAACTGGCGTATTGTTTTTCCTCGCTGTTGTTAGTGTTTTCCCCTTTGCAGTTGGCCCTGATACCAAACTGCTTTCTCATCTCGCCCCAGCAATTTTATGGATCGGAGCATTGCTCGCCAGTCTATTGGGCCTCGACAGATTATTTGCGCAGGAACGGGAAGATGGCTCGCTTGATCTATTGGTTATGCAATCCCATCCCCTTGCGCTCACCATATTTGTAAAAGCACTGGCACATTGGGTCATGACCGGATTGCCGCTCGTGATTGCAACACCGCTATTTGGCATCATGTTAAACCTGTCACCTTTGGGCATAGGCGCAACCATGATCACATTGCTTGCAGGTACACCTGCGATTTCGTTCATTGGCGCGGTCGGCGCTGCAGTTTCTGTTAAATTACCACGCGGTGGCATGCTGATTTCCGTACTAGTATTGCCGCTTGTTATTCCGATACTGATATTTGGTGTTGCAGCAATTACGGGTGCGTTGGAAGAACCGGCTCCATTTACAGCGCCATTCCTGTTTGTTTGTGCCATAACTCTCTTCACATCTGTGCTAGGTCCTCTTGCGGCAAGCATCATGCTGCGGCATTCTGCCGACTGATTTAGAAAACCTGGAAGGTTTAAATAAAATCTATGACTGTTGAAACGACCAAACTATCCATCTGGGCCTTTGCAAACCCTACCCGGTTTATGGGCTTTGCAAATAAGGCAATTCCAATGTTGGCAATAATTGCAATTGCCCTTTCAGCAATTGGACTTTGGATGTCTTTCAATGCGCCTGAAGATTACCAGCAAGGCTATACGGTATTAATCATGTTCATTCATGTACCAACAGCCTGGCTCGCAATGATGACCTATTCCGTAATGAGCCTATCTGCAATTGGCACAATCGTCTGGCGACATCCATTAGCAGATGTGTCTTTAAGGTCTGCAGCACCTCTGGGTGCGATGTTCACATTCCTTGCGCTCGCAACCGGTTCTCTTTGGGGCAAGCCGATGTGGGGAACCTGGTGGGAGTGGGATGCTCGCATGACCTCAGTATTGGTACTTTTGATCATCTACCTTGGTTTAATCGCCCTATCAAAAGCCTTTGATGAGCCTTCTGAAGCTGCACTCCCCTTGGCCGTTATGACACTTACGGGATTTGCAATAATTCCAATCATAAAATTTTCAGTTGATTGGTGGAACACGCTTCACCAACCCGCCAGTGTTTCACGGTTTGATCGACCCGCCATGGGACCAGAGTTCTTGTACCCGCTACTCATAATGGCATTCGCCTATATGGCAATTTTCTTCACGCTTCACATGATGGCAATGCGCAATGAAATTCTGGCTCGCAGAATTCGCACCATGAAAATGTCGGCAGCTCGCAAGCATTCAGCTAAGGGAGCAACATAATGTTCGGTGAACACGCAGGTTTCATTATCCCGTCCTACATCATCAGCTTTGCTGCAATATTGGGCATGACAATATTCATCATCGCACAACACAGATCCCGCAAGACAGAATTAAAACGCCTTGAAGATGCAGGCGTAAAGCGCAGGGCAAGTAATGACTGAAAAGCCCAAGCCCAGAATATGGTTCTCCATCCTGCCGCTTTTTGTCTTTTTGGGAATTGCAGGTGCTAGCTACTCATTGCTCTCAACTGATGGCCGCAATGTATCTGCACTTCCTTCTGCACTTTTGGATAAACCAGCACCTAACCTGGGTGTGCCGCCGCTTGATGGTTTGACAACAAACAACCAGCAAGTTCCTGGAATGGCACAAGACCTATTCAAGGGTAAAGTATCGATCGTGAATATATTTGCATCATGGTGTGTGCCTTGCAGGCAGGAACACCCACAAATCATCAAACTTGCTGAAGATGAACGCGTTCAAATAGTTGGCATCAATCACAAAGATGGTACTAAAAACGCGTTAGGGTTTCTTGCAGAACTTGGCAATCCATACGACATTGTGGGCGTTGACCGCTCAGGACGAGCATCGATTGAATGGGGTGTATATGGAATACCAGAGACCTTCATCGTCAACCATGAAGGTACCATAATATTCAAACATGTGGGACCTTTAAGCGAAAAAGATTTATCGCAAAAATTGATGCCGATAATTGAAGACGCAATACAGAACGCCGGCTAAGACGTACTTAAGAACTGTCTACCGTCATTCCAGATGTTTTTTGGGCAAAAATATGCGAAGATAAGTCATGAATGATTATCTCAGACCTTCTTTCAGTAACCGCACACCCAAAGGTGACACCCACAGCCGGGATGTTTGTGATCATTGTGAATTTATTCATTACGAAAACCCAAAGGTAGTGGTTGGCTCCGTCGTACGCCATGAAGGTAAAATTCTTTTGTGCCGGCGCGCCATAGAACCTCGCAAAGGCTTTTGGACGGTCAGGGGAATCGCGCTTGAAGTTTGACTGCGGTTGAAAATTGGATTCTTTAGG
>JAALLB010000109.1 GCA_011087745.1 Hyphomicrobiales bacterium
TCACATGGAAAGACCCATCCGGTCACCTTCAGCAAAGATGTGTGCATACGGTAGCTACTATAGGACAGTATAAAAGTGTGTCCGTTTATGGCAGGTTAGTAGAAAGGGAGATTTGGACCAATCCGCCCGGTGCAGATCTCCCGCACTTTTTCCCTCTTATGTCAAAAGGCCTTGCACGATAATACGTCTATCGCTATGACTAGCTTTATGAGCAATTTAATTTCACAAGCATGGTGGTGGGGCAGCTTTTAGCGGCCACTGGTTTCCTATGTGAAAAATCAAGCCGCCGGAGAAATCCTGAGCGGCTTTTGTTTTGCTGTTTGGGAAACGGCAAGAGAAGGATTTAACGGATGGTATCCGCGACAATAGAATTTGAAACACAGGGTGGCGTTCGAATTGAACGCGAGAGTTTTCCTGCTGAATATGCAACGGCAATTGATAGCACGCTTGACCAGGTTAACTCGCAGCGTGGGGCGGTGCTTTCTTCGAACTACGAATATCCTGGTCGCTACACCCGGTGGGACACCGCAATCGTCAATCCGCCTTTTGGTATTGAAGCACAGGGAAGGGACATAAAGCTTATCGCTTACAACAAGCGAGGCAATATCTTTCTTGATCCATTGTTGAAGTTAATGCAATCCCACGAGCATGTGGCGATTGCTTCTCGCGAAGGTGACGTCGTTATACTGCGGGTGATTGAACGTGGCGGGGTGGTGAGTGAAGAAGAGCGATCGCGTGCCCCAACAGTTTTTTCTGTGGTGCGGGCAATTGTTGATCTGTTCAGGTCGAGTGAAGATCCCAATCTTGGTCTGTTCGGAGCCTTTGGGTATGATCTTGCTTTTCAGTTTGATGACCTGGAATTCAAGATGGATCGTGGTGATAGTCAACGCGATTTGATTCTTTATTTGCCCGATGAAATTCTGGTAGTTGATCACCACCAGGCGGTCGCTTGGCATGATAAATATGAGTTTTCAATTGGTGATGTTTCAACCCGCAATATTCCTCGTGAAATTATTGAAGAGCCATTTCAACCTTCCAGTGTTGTTCCTCCAAAAGGGGATCATAACCCGGGCGAATATGCTTCGCTTGTTGAGAAAGCCAAAGAGAAGTTTAGGCGCGGTGATCTGTTTGAGGTTGTGCTAGGGCAAATGTTCTATGAACAATGCAAAACGCAGCCGGCAGAAATTTCCTGCAAGTTGAAATCTATCAACCCATCGCCCTATTCGTTCTTTATCAATTTGGGTCAGCAAGAGTATTTGGTGGGAGCATCACCGGAGATGTTTGTCCGGGTTTCAGGCCGTCGCATCGAGACTTGCCCTATCTCTGGTACAATTAAAAGAGGGCGTGATGCTATTGAAGATTCAGAACAAATTTTGAAATTACTCAATTCCAAAAAGGATGAATCCGAGCTAACCATGTGTTCGGACGTTGACCGAAATGACAAGTCCCGTGTCTGCGAACCTGGCAGCGTAAAGGTAATTGGCCGCCGGCAAATTGAGATGTACTCCAAGCTCATACACACCGTTGATCATATAGAAGGGCGTCTTCGAGAGGGTATGGATGCCTTTGATGGTTTTCTGTCTCACGCATGGGCTGTGACCGTCACGGGTGCGCCGAAACTGTGGGCGATGCGCTATATTGAAGAAAATGAAAAATCACCTCGAGCCTGGTATGGCGGTGCGGTTGGTGTCGTACAATTTAATGGTGACATGAACACTGGACTTACACTTCGAACGGTGAGGATAAAAGATGGCATTGCCGAGGTGCGAGCAGGGGCTACATTACTGTTCGATTCAGACCCTATGGAAGAAGAACGTGAAACGGAACTGAAAGCTTCCGCCATGTTGACGGCTATTCGTGAAGCTGGAAAAAGCAATGATGCAACGAGCGATCGCGATACGGCGCAAGTTGGCAAGGGACGCAAGATATTACTGGTGGATCATGAAGACAGCTTTGTGCATACACTTGCAAATTATTTCCGTCAGACGGGCGCGGAAGTTGTAACAGTTCGCTCACCAATTTCAGATGATACCTTAACGACCCACAAACCTGATCTTGTAGTTTTATCTCCAGGTCCTGGTAGCCCCAAAGATTTTGACTGCTCGTCAACTATCAAGAAGGTGCGTTCGCATGAATTACCGATATTCGGGGTCTGCCTTGGCTTACAAGCAATCACAGAGGCATATGGCGGCGAACTCAAGCAGCTTGATATTCCAATGCACGGCAAGCCATCGCGAATTCATGTGCGTGATGCTGGGATTGTTTTTTCAGGTTTGGAAAATGAAATCACAATTGGCCGTTATCACTCCATCTACGCTGATCCGCAAAAGCTGCCGAATGAGTTTACGGTTACCGCTGAAACCTCAGATGGCGTTGTTATGGGCATTGAACATGTCAATGAACCCGTTGCTGCAGTGCAGTTTCATCCCGAGAGTATTATGTCGCTTGGCGGTGAAGCAGGCATGCGTATGATTGAAAATGTGGCCGCTCATTTGGGACGCTAGATTAAGCAAGTTGTCGTAAATTGGGTATGATGTCGTTTTTTTGCTCGCAACGCGGATGGAATCGTGCTTTCTTCCGCCTGTTGAATTCAGATTAACTGAATCAAATTGGGAGAAGAAAATGAAAAAATATTTATTGGGAGCAGCATTTGCTGCTGCTACAGTTCTTGGTGGCACTCCAGCACAGTTTGGTGTGACATCAGCACATGCTGCTGAATGTGGCAAAGTATCTATTACTGAAATGGATTGGGCATCGTCTGCTGTTGTAACAGCGGTTGCTGCTTTCCTTATGGAACAAGGTTACGGTTGTGAGGTTCAAAAAGTTTCTTCATCAACAGTACCAGCACTAACTTCGCTAGCAGAAACTGGCGAGCCAGACATTCTTACTGAAGTATGGGCAAACTCAACTCCAGCTTACCAAGGTCTTTTGGACGAAGGTAAATTGGTTGAACTAGCTGACGTTCTTTCAGACGGTGGTGTGGAAGCTTGGTGGATACCAGCATATCTTGCGGAATCAAACCCAGAACTTACAACTTGGGAAGGCATTATGGCTAACCCAGCTGCAGTTGGCGGCAAGTTCCACGATTGTCCATCAGGTTGGGCATGTGACATTATCAACAACAACAACCTCAAAGCACTTGGTGTTGAAGGCTCTGGTCTAGAGCGTTTCCAGCATGGTTCTGGTGAAACTCTTCAAACATCAATTTCTTCTGCATATGCTGATAAACAGCCGTGGCTTGGTTACTACTGGGCACCAACTGCCGTATTGAGTAAATATCCAATGGTTCAGGTTAAAGTTGCTGATTACAATGCTGAGGCACACACATGTAATGGTGATGTAGATTGTGCTTCGCCAAAAGTTTCAGCTTACCCACCTTCAAAAGTAGCAACAGCTGTTTCTGGTGCTTTCATGAAGCGTGAGCCAGAAATTGCAGAATTGTTGAAGAATGTTTCTTTCACAAACGCTCAAATGGGTGCAGTTCTTGCTTGGCGCCTCGACAACAATGCTTCTTATGATGAAGCTGCTGTTCACTTCTTGACTAACTACAAAGAAGTTTGGGCTGGTTGGTTAAGCGCTGATGCAAAAGCAAAACTTTCTCTTATTCTAAAGTAAGTTTTATTAAAACAATAATGCCCTTCCGCTTTATGCGGGAGGGAAACAATAATTTTGGGGGACGAAATGGCGTTTTACGACGGTTTATTTAATTTATTAGGTTTGGAAGAATGGTGCAGCCAAGGATCATCCAAAGCACCTTTATCCATGGCCGATTTACTTGCACAAGGTAAAGGCGAAGAAGTCTCAGGACCTTTGTTTCCATTTCCATCTCTTGATAATTTGAATGAGAGCTGTGGCAGCATTAGCCAGACACGCGATGTTACAAAAGGCATCGAAGAAGGGTTCTTGGCGATAAAACCTGCGATGAAAACCGTGCTAGACCCAATAACACAACCTTTAAGCTGGCTTTTGGATGGCGCTCTTTGGACTTTTGAGGCTGTGCCCTGGTTTATTATGGTTCCTGTTTTACTTGCAATTTCCTGGTACGCTTCACGTTCAAAAGCCGTGACGATATTTGTTGGTGTTGCGATTTTTCTATTGGCGCTCGTTGATCACTATGATGTGGCGATGCAAACCCTGTCGATTATCTTTGTTTGTACGGGCATATCCGTGCTCTTGGGGGTTCCTATTGGTATTGCGATGTCCAAGTCTGACAATTTGCAGAAGTCCACGGTCCCCATTCTTGATCTGCTGCAAACACTCCCATCGTTTGTTTATCTCATACCGCTAATTTTCCTATTCTCTGTTACCGAATCCAAACTCTATGGAATTGCGATTATTCTTTATGCGATTGTACCGGTTATTCGCCTTACAGACCTTGGTATCCGGCTGGTTGATAAAGACGTTATTGAAGCAGCGAATGCATTTGGCATGGACTCAAAGCAAAGGCTGATTGGTGTTGAACTACCGCTGGCGTTGCCAAACATTATGGCGGGTGTGAACCAAACCATTATGATGTCATTGGCAATGGTGGTGATTGCTTCTCTTGTTTCTGCTCCCGGGCTTGGCGTTAACGTCTTGCGCGGAATTCGAAACCTTGAACTTGGTGTTGGCATTGTTGCTGGTATCGGCATTGTTATTCTCGCTGTTATTTTGGACCGGGTTTCCAAAGCTGCATTATCTCGGGTTGATATGATCCACAAGACACACTAGGGGCTGATTAGATATGAGTACTGAACCTAAAGTCAGCCTGCGCGGGCTATACAAAATCTTTGGCGCCAACAGCCAGGAAGCGCTTAAGTTTGTAAAAGACGGCCTTGGTAAAGAAGATCTGCTTGTACAGCATCAACATGTTCTTGGCCTGCAGGATATCAATGTTGATATGCATGCCGGTGAAATTACTGTTGTGATGGGTCTTTCCGGCTCTGGTAAATCGACACTTATACGACATCTCAATCGTCTTATTGACCCTACTGATGGGGAGATAATTGTTGATGGTGAAGATGTGATGAAGCTCAATGAAGAAGACCTTCGCAAACTTCGCCAAAACAAGATGTCGATGGTTTTCCAAAAGTTTGCTTTGCTGCCGCACCGCACTGTATTGGATAATGCCGGCATGGCGCTTAAAGTGCGTGGTGAGGATCAGGCAACCCAAAATGCCGAGGCCCAGAAATGGCTCGATCGTGTTGGTTTGACTGGCTATGAAAATCATTATCCGGCTCAACTTTCCGGCGGTATGCAACAGCGGGTTGGTATTGCACGTGCTTTGACTGCCAATACGGACATCATGTTGATGGATGAAGCTTTTTCCGCGCTTGATCCGCTAATCCGAACCGACATGCAGGACCTTCTTTTGGAGCTTCAAAAAGAGCTTCACAAGACGATCATCTTTATTACGCATGACCTTGATGAAGCTTTAAAACTTGCAGATCACCTGGTTATCTTGAAAGACGGTGCGGTTGTTCAGCAAGGTGAGCCGCAGGGGATTTTGCTCAATCCTAATGATCCATATATCGAAGATTTTGTTAGCGACATTAACCGGGCCCGCGTTTTGAAGGTTCGTTCCGTCATGGGCAAAGTGAAAAAGGGAACCAAATACGCTGGTGATGTTCAGGTCCGAGATAACCTTGAATCCATGATCGCCATATCCAACGGTGACACCAATAAAATCTACCGTGTCCTGGATGGCGAAGAGGTCGTTGGTCAACTCGATATGCTTGATCTGGTCAAAGCACTGGTTCCTCGCGTTTCCAGTACAAAAAGCTAAGCTTTTGTTTGGGTGGTGGGAAGAACCACTTCGTTATTCAATCACTCAATTTTAGGCGATGTTTTACATTGTTTCTTTTCTGAAGCATATCTGCTTTTGCCCCTCTATCAAAAGCGGTTGTGCTTGCTTTGCGAACCAAAGCCTTTTGGTTTGCGTATTATAAAAAATGATATGAAAGTATGTTTGAAGTTTTTCGAGTGAGGGAATTTTATATGACTGGCTAACGTCGGGGCATTAACGTTAGCCAGTCAGCAAAGTGAATAACTTTACAAAGAAGCATGCACATTCACATCTTCGAATTCCTCTTATGTTTGTGAACATACGATCGATCTCAGATACGTGATGTGCAAAATTACACATGTAAAACGTAGAACGGTAATGCCAAGTTGAAATCAGGATTTATCTCTGATAAGGGTGGGCTATGA
>JAALLB010000110.1 GCA_011087745.1 Hyphomicrobiales bacterium
AAGCGTTCAAAACCTAAACTCAACAACGCATTCAGATCAAGAGTCTAGTACTGTGACAAAACTGTAAAGGGGCGCAAATTCGGGAGATGGTTCATGAAATTTTTACTTGCTTCAATTAACCTTCACCTATTGTAATTTTATGGTGGGCAACCGTGTCAAAATATTCCGATGTAGCTGTTATTATTCCTTGCATGAATGAAGAGATTGCTATCGCCAAGGTTGTGAAAGACTTCAAAGCTTCGCTTCCTGGCTGCAAAGTCTATGTTTATGATAATAACTCAACTGATGACACGGCAGCAGTAGCTAAGAAAGCTGGCGCAACAGTTGGTTATGAACCGCGTGCCGGTAAAGGTAATGTTGTTCGCCGTATGTTTTCTGAAATTGAGTCAGACATCTACCTAATGATTGATGGTGACGATACCTACGATCCAAAAGCAGCGCCTGAAATTGTTGAGGCGGTTCGAAACAATGTTGATATGGTTGTTGGAACCCGATCAGGAGCGTTGGAAAAACACGAACGTTCTGGCCACGCGTTTGGCAATAGTCTTTTTAATACTCTTTATAACCTTTCTTTAGGACAAGAGTTCTCGGATATTTTTTCCGGCTATCGCGGGTTTAGCCGTCGGTTTGTCAAAAGTTTTCCTGCACTTTCAATTGGGTTTGAAATTGAAACTGAATTATCTGCTCATGCTTCGCAATTGCGATTACCAGTTCGGGAAATTCCAACACAATATTCTGATCGAGCCGAAGGTTCTGAAAGCAAGCTATCCACGTTTAAAGACGGTGCGCGAATTCTAAAGACAATCATTGTCCTGATGAAGGAATACAAACCGCTATACTTCTTTGGCTTTATTGGCTTTTTGGGGGTGCTCTTTTCAATATTCTTGTTCCTGCCCGTCTATTTGGCTCATCTGGATAATCCAATAGTTTCCCTCGTGCCAACTGCAGTTTTGTCAACAGGAATAATGCTCGTTGCAATGCTTTCAATTACAGCCGGTGTAATATTAGATTCAATCCGTCGATTCCGCGCTGAAGTTAAGTGCATGTTCTATAACATTACCTGATTGGGATTTTTGTGACCAATTATATCATCATTCTTGCAGTTGTTAGCATTCTGGCTGTCGGGCAACTTATGTTCAAAACTGTTGGTGTTCGCATTGGTGACAAGGGCTTTATGGCGCTTGCAACTGATCATACCGCGCTTGCTATCTTTATTGGATCACTTGCACTTTATGGCGTCGCGACAATTGGCTGGATATGGGCCTTGCGCCAAGTGCCACTTTCAACAGCATACCTGTTTATGTCACTTGGCTTTATTTTGGTGCCCATCATGTCACATTACGTTCTTGGTGAACCGCTGGGTATTCGCATAGCAATCAGCAGTGCCTTGATCATCTGTGGCATTCTGGTAGCAGCTACGGCTTAACCTATAGCCCCAAACCGCCAATACAGACGTATTTTTCTTCCAGATAATCTTGAATACCCTGGTGTCCACCTTCTTTGCCGACACCAGATTCTTTAAAGCCGCCAAACGGTGCTTCAACAGCAGTGATAACGCCCTCGTTGACACCAACCAGCCCATACTCAAGGCCTTCCATCACACGGAAGGTGCGTCCAAGATCCTGAGTGTAGAAATAACAGGCCAAGCCAAATTCAGTGTCATTTGCCATTTGGACGACTTCTTCTTCCGTCTCAAATTTATAAACCGGAGCAATTGGAGCAAAGGTTTCTTCCTTTGAGAACTTCATGTCCAAAGTAGCATCTGTAATCACAGTTGGTTCGAAGAAACCATGACCTAATTGGTGGCGCTTACCGCCAGTGATAATCTTGCCGCCTTTACTTACCGCATCTTCCACAAAATCTTCAGTTTTGGTAACAGCCGCTTCATTGATAAGCGGACCTTGTACAACGCCCTCTTCGTTAGATTGACCGATCTTCATTGCTTCACTGGCTTCAACAAATTTTTTGACAAATTTGTCATGAATACCAGACTGAACATAAAGCCGGTTGGTACAAACACAGGTTTGACCAGAGTTTCGATATTTGGATGCCATCGCACCTTCTACCGCACGATCAACGTCCGCGTCATCAAACACGATAAACGGAGCATTACCGCCCATTTCCATAGAAATCTTTTTTACCGTTGGAACAGATTGCGTCATCAGTATTTTACCAACGCGGGTAGAACCCGTGAACGTAATTTTTCGAACAAGTGGGTTAGCTGTTAGTTCTTTGCCAATTTCAACCGGATCACCTGTAAGAATATTCACGACCCCTTTGGGCACACCGGCCATCTCGCATAAAAGTCCCCATGCAAGCCCTGAAAACGGGGTTGCTTCAGCAGGCTTACAAACAATTGTACAACCGGTTGCAATTGCTGGCGCAATTTTCCGAGCAAGCATTGAAGAAGGGAAATTCCAAGGTGTTATCGCCCCAACTACCCCTACTGGCTCTTTTGTCACCATGATGCGGCGATCCGCCCAAGGCGAAGGCACTGTACCGCCATAAACACGTCTTGCTTCTTCAGCAAACCACATCGCGTAAGATGCGGACATACGCACTTCGCCGCGAGCTTCAGCAATTGGCTTGCCTTGTTCTTCAGCGAGTATCTGCGCAAGCACTTCCTGATTATCGATGATCAGACGACGCAAACGTCTCAACATCGCGGTGCGCTCTTTAACTGAAACATGACGGAATGTATTAAACGCTTTATGTGCGGCTTCGATAGCACGAGCTGTTTCGGTTCCATTACTGTTTGGAACAGCACCTATCAATTCACCAGTTGCAGGATTATGAACGTCAAATGTCTCGCCGCTATCCGCATTTACCCATTCACCATTAATATAATTGGCCTGTTTTTTAAATTCATCTAAATTAGCGAGCATAGTTTTCTCCGAAGATTTCAAGGCGCGATTGCGCTCATAATTTTCATCTGTTTTAGGCTATTAGGATATGAAGGCAAGAGGGCATTTGAATATTCACGAATAAGTTTTGGCAGTGAAATAGTTCGATCAATTGGCGTAGATTGATTCCAGATCCTTAAAACCTTTTATTTCAATTGGATTGCCTGATGGATCCCTAAAGAACATGGTTGATTGTTCCCCAGGCTCCCCTTCAAACGGGTTTGGGGCTCGAGAATAAACGCCACATCCGATGCCAAAAGCCTGTCCGCAACTTGGCGCCATTCTTTATATTGTAGAACCAAACCCAGGTGGGGCATTGGCACCATGTGTTCGCCAACCTTGCCGGTATTGGTTGTTTTAAACGGCTCACCCAAATGCAACGAGATCTGGTGCCCAAAGAAATCAAAATCGACCCAAGTATCCGTGCTACGGCCTTCCTTACAACCTAATAAATCGCCATAGAAAGAACGAGCTTTATCCAGATCAGTTACATGGTAGGCGAGATGGAACAGGGATTTCATCAAACAGCTTTCTATTTAATTGATTTTTAAACAATATCTCTCGTTGATAACTTTGTAGCTTTAATGACGCAAGAACAAGCTTTATGGCAGGGTCATTTTGATCAGGAAAACCCTAGCAAGATTCATCTAAGAGCTTTCGCTAAACATCAAAATCGAAGATAATACATTTATGAACACTCGCGAACAAAATTCAGAGCAGGAAGAAGCAATTGCCCCTTCAGTTATCCGGCTGAATGAAACGGTTGTAAATCAGATAGCTGCTGGTGAGGTTATTGAACGTCCTGCGAGCGTTATTAAAGAGCTAATTGAAAACGCAATTGATGCGGAAAGTACCCGAATTGATGTTGTAACATCATCCGGTGGCAAAACCTTGATGCGGGTCAGCGACAATGGTCACGGCATGACACCGGAGAACCTTACTCTTGCGGTAGAACGGCATTGCACCTCCAAACTAACTGATGACCTGATGGATATCAGGAGCCTCGGGTTTAGAGGTGAAGCACTTCCTTCCGTCGGTTCGGTTTCGAGGTTGAGCATTACTTCGCGCACTTTGACAAGCGATAGCGCCTGGAAAATAAATGTATCGGGCGGCAAGATTTCCGGACCAACGCCCGCAGCTCTAAGCGAAGGGACTGTTGTTGAAGTTTCTGACTTGTTTTATGCAACGCCGGCACGATTGAAGTTCCTAAAATCTGATCGCGCTGAAACCAATGCGATCACGGATGTTTTCAAGCGAATTGCATTGGCGTTTCCACATATCAGATTTTCAATATCTGGTGATGATCGTTCAACGCTTGATTATCCCGCAACCACTCAATTTGATCGCCTTACCCAAGTCCTGGGAAAAGAGTTTACCGAAAACGCGATGAAGATTGATGCCGGGCGCGAGGGTGTATCGCTTCAAGGCTTTGCCAGCGTACCCACTTTTCACAGAGGCAATGCACTTGCCCAGTATTTCTTTGTAAATGGGCGACCGGTAAAGGACAAAGCCCTGCTTGGTGCGGTTCGAGGTGCCTACATGGATGTACTTCCGCGTGGCAAACACCCGGTATTGGCGCTCTTTCTGGATCTTGATCCCCATATGGTTGATGTTAACGTCCATCCGGCAAAAGCAGATGTTCGATTTCGTGATGCAGGGCTAATTCGTGGTTTAATTGTTGGCTCACTGCGTCAGGCGATTAGAGCCGACGGCGAAGAAGATGGTCCACTTACCAGCCGCGCTGGTGCGGAAGCCATGATGTATTCGTTTAAAACTCAGACCCGTCACCAGCCGGCAAGCGGCAGAGGCTTTTCAGGCTACCAGGAGAGTTTTGCCAATAGCTACCGCCCCTCATCAAAGGAAACTCAGGCTTCAAAATATTGGGCAAGACCGCTGGGCCACACCTATGGATCATTTGATGAACCACAGGCAGGGTTTGATATTACGGATGCCCCAAGTGGTAATGTTGCTTTGGAAGTTGAAGAACCATCTTCAGGTGACTTTCCTTTAGGGGCTGCCCGCGCACAACTTCACAAGAATTACATTGTTTCACAAACCGAGACCGGGTTGATTATTGTTGATCAACACGCAGCCCATGAGCGCATTGTTTATGAAACACTGAAATCCGGCATGGAAAACGGGATTCCAAGTCAATTGCTTCTGGTTCCGGAAATCATCGATATGCCAGAAGAAGATGTGAACCGTCTTGCCGGCTTTGCTGATGCGTTTCACAAGCTTGGCCTGGAGATAGAAGCATTTGGCCCTGGTGCTATTGCAGTTCGAGCTACGCCTGCGCTTCTTGGTGAAACCAATTCACAGCAACTCTTGCGCGATCTTGCAGATGAGGTTGCCGAATGGGGATCTGCCGAAGGACTGGAAGCGAAACTTCATCATGTAGCAGCTACCATGGCATGCCATGGTTCAGTGCGATCAGGCCGAATTCTAAAACCAAAGGAAATGGATGCGCTTTTAAGGCAGATGGAAACCACGCCCAATTCCGGGCAGTGCAATCATGGCAGACCGACCTTCATCGAACTTGACTTGAAAGACATAGAACGACTATTTGGTAGGTGATTAAACAACAGGTAAAATCATGAACCGTTTTGAAAACGTTGGCGAAGCCAAAATTAAATATCTGGATGGCGATTTTCAAATCCTGACCGCGGGTACTTTTGTAACCTGCGCTGTCACAAAAAAGCCTATTGCGATAGATGATCTAAAATACTGGAGTGTTGCCAAACAAGAAGCCTACATTGATGTGGAAGCTTCTGTGAAAGCCTCACAATAAACACTTCTAATCGCCGGCTGAAGCCCCACGCCCCAAAGTGAATGGTGAATTTGCCGAGGGAATGTTCACGGCTTTAATATCATCATCGTTGTTTTCAGTAAGAGCTCTTTCGGGAAGCTTTTTTAATTCCCTGAAACATATAACAACCGACAATACACCAAAGACAATGCCTCCAAGTCCCCAACCGGCAAGAACACCTTCCGGACCCCATGCCTTGCCCACCCAAACAAATGGAATAACTCCAAGGGTTGCCCTGCCCCAGTTGAAAAATACTGAATAGATTGCATAGCCAAGATTATTGAACGCGGCATTTGCAACAAACAGAGCTCCGTTGAAGATGAAGCTTCCTGCCACAAACAAACAGAAAAAGCGTATAAGTTCAGCTGGTATTGCCAAGTTACCGAACGTTGAATGAGAAAGTGCGGTTAAGGGTTTTTTA
>JAALLB010000111.1 GCA_011087745.1 Hyphomicrobiales bacterium
TTCATAGCCCACCCTTATCAGAGATAAATCCTGAAATCAACTTGGCATTACCTTCCCAAAGGATGGGCTGAAGAGGCCATAAACTGGTTTGAGGCGCTCGGTGGCCCAAAAGAGGGATAGCACGCGAAACCGTGAATTGACCTTTTGCAATATTGAATTTAAAAGTATTTTTCATTCGTGGTGATTTTACCAAATTGCTACCACGTTAAAAATTTAGCTAAAGAGGAAATTTTTCCCATGCCCATACGAATTCCTGACAAATTACCTGCAACTGAAACGCTCTTAAGAGAAGGTGTTCAAATCCTGCGGGAAGCAGATGCAAACCGTCAAGATATTCGCCCCATGCAAATTGGCTTGCTGAATCTAATGCCAAACAAGATCCGCACGGAAACACAGATTGCGCGATTGATTGGTGCAACACCTCTGCAGGTGGAGCTGTCGCTTATTCGCATTGGCAGCCACAAGGCAAAGAACACAAGCGAAGAACATCTCATCGACTTTTACAACACATGGGATGAAATAAAACATCGCAAGTTTGACGGCTTTATTATAACTGGAGCTCCTATTGAGACGCTTGATTTTGAAGAAGTGACTTATTGGAAAGAACTTTGCGAAATATTGGAGTGGACGACGCAAAACGTTCATTCATCCTTTAACATCTGTTGGGGCGCAATGGCTGCGATCAACTATTTTCATGGCATTCCAAAACACCAGCTGGAAAAAAAGGCCTTTGGTGTTTATCGCCACCGTAATTTGAAACCGGCATCACCCTATTTAAGTGGCTTCTCGGATGATTTTTCTATTCCAGTATCGCGTTGGACTGAAGTTCGCTCTGCTGACATCGAGCCTGGACGCGGTTTAGAAGTTTTAATGGAGTCAGACATTACCGGTCCATGTCTTATTCAGGAAGACGCCGGAAATCGCCTGTATATTTTCAATCACATTGAGTATGACACACTGTCATTGGGTGAAGAATATTTGCGGGATCGGGAAGCTGGCCGGGACATTCATATACCGCATAATTATTATCCAAGTGATAACACTGATATTCCGCCTCAAAATCGCTGGCGGTCTCACGCGCATTTGTTGTTTAGCAACTGGATCAATCAGATGTACCAAACCACACCGTTTTACATGGATGAAATTGGCAAATAATCCTGATTGAAATTGGCAATATTTCCTTTAAACTTTTGATAAAAGGGAGAGGAACATGGCAATCGAGATGCGCCCAATTACACCTGCCGTCGGCGCTGATATTTATGGATCTGATGTTGGCAATGAAAATGACATAAATGATATAAAACAGGCGTTTAGCGATCATTCTGTTGTTGCCATCCGTGGCTTGGATCTGACCCCGGAGGACCATATATCCTTTGCTCAAAAATGGGACGAAATAAACGTCAATCGCTTCTTTAAATCGGTTGATGGACATCCACAAATTGCAACAGTGTTAAAGGAACCGGATCAAACATCAGCAATTGGCGAAACTTGGCACACTGATCATTCCTATGACGAAGCGCCGGCCATGTGCTCAATGTTATATGCTATTGAAACACCTCCAGTTGGTGGCGACACAGCCTTTGCATCACAACATGCAGCCTACTTGGTACTTTCAGACGGCATGCAACAGATGCTCGAGGGTTTAAATGCATGGCATTCATCTCGTCATGCATTCGGTGCTGATTTAAGTGCTGAAGAAGCCCATAAAGATGGCCGGCTGGGTAATGCAGAAAAAGCCAAACAGGATGCACTTCATCCTGTTGTAATTACCCATCCTTTATCCGGCAAAAAATGCCTTTACGTGAACGGTGATTTCACCACTCATTTTGATGGATGGACAAAGGAAGATTCTCAACCCTTGCTGGATTAACTCTATGCACATTGCTCGCGAGCTGACTTTACTTGCAGAGTAAGATGGGAGCCTGGAACGGTTGCAATTTGGGATAATCGGGCAGTTCAACATATGGCCATAAATGACTATGCAGGCCATCGCCGTTTGATGCACCGCATTACAATTGATGGGATACCCCTTTCCTAGATGATTATCCTGGGTTAGATAAAGCGCATGTTCATTCCATTTTTCCTCAAACTCAAAGAAGCCAAAATTCCTGTCACCTTGCGGGAGTTTTTGACCTTGATTGAGGCCTTGGAAAAAAATCTTGTAACCTATGACATAGAAGGTTTTTATTACCTTGCCCGGGCAGCACTTGTTAAAGACGAGCGCAACCTGGACCGGTTTGATGTAGTGTTTTCTGAAAGCTTCAAAGGTGTTGAACGGGTTGGTGGTACAGAAGGTATTGAGCAGGTGGACCTTCCCGAAGAATGGCTTCGAAAAATGGCAGAAAAGCACCTTTCCAAAGAAGAGATGAAAGAAATTCAATCTCTTGGCGGCTGGGAAAAGCTCATGGAAACGCTGAAGCAACGTTTGGAAGAACAACACAAACGCCACCAGGGTGGCTCCAAAATGATTGGCACGGCCGGCACATCACCATTTGGAGCTTTATGGATATAACCCGGAAGGTGTACGTATCGGCCAACATGAAAGCAGGCACCGGCGGGCAGTTAAGGTTTGGGACAAGCGCGAATTTAAAAATCTGGACGATTCAGTTGAACTTGGAACCCGAAATATCAAGGTCGCCCTTAAACGCCTGCGCCGTTGGGTGCGGGATGGTGCTGATGAAGAACTTGATCTTAACAGCACCATTAAATCGACTGCAGAAAATGGGTACCTTGATGTAAAAACAAGACCCGAACGCCGTAATGCTGTTAAGGTCTTGCTATTCTTGGATATTGGCGGATCCATGGATGATCATGTCAAACTGGTCGAAGAACTTTTTTCAGCAGCACGGATTGAACTTAAGAATCTTGAATATTTTTACTTCCATAATTGTCTTTACGAAGGTGTCTGGAAGGATAACAAGCGCCGCCACAACGAGCGCATGTCCACCTGGGACGTTTTGCACACCTATGGCTCGGACTACAAAATAATCTTTGTTGGTGATGCTGCAATGAGCCCTTATGAGGTTGTTTATCCAGGTGGGTCTGTCGAACACTGGAACGAAGAATCCGGTGAAATCTGGCTAAGACGCGTGCTTGATAAATGGAACAATGCGATATGGCTTAATCCAGTTGAACAACGGGTCTGGAAATACACCCAGTCAACGCAGATGATAAACAAGCTGTTTGCCGGACGTATGTTCCCGATGACCTTGTCCGGTCTGGATCAGGGATTAAAAGAACTATCTCATTAGACACAAAAAACCCGGCTCACGGCCGGGTTTTAGTTTGATATGTTCAACTTGAGATTATGACTTCTTGAACAGATTCCAAAGCGCAGGAACGATACAAGCAGCAATTGCCAGTTTGATAAGATCAGTCACGATAAATGGACCTACACCCCAGGCAATGATTTTTTCTGAACCAAACAGATAGCCCATCCAAAGAGCGCCGATGGTAAGCATAATAACTTCGCCAGTTAACATTGCGCCAGCCATCTTAAACGGGTTCTTGCTCCAACCGTAGTCAGCTGCAAGTCCTGTTAGGTAAGTCATAATGACGAAACCAGCCAGATAGCCACCAGTAGGACCAGCCATATACGCAAGGCCCAAGCCTTTTTCAGGAGTTCCTGTAAATACCGGCATGCCTGCTGCTCCCGCAATCATGTAGGCCATGATTGTTGCTACTGCCAAACGACTACCATAAGCAGAAGCGATGGTGAAAATTGCTAGTGTCTGCAATGTAACCGGAGTTGGATTTGGCCAAAGTGGCACTTTGATCTTTGCCGCAACCGTAATCAAGCAAACGCCAAATGCAACGCACAAAGCGTACATAAGGTATTTAGTCGACGAATCCGCAATAGTACGAACTGCAAATGATTGGCCAGTAAGTGATATTGACATGTTTCTTTTCCCTGAGAATTTGATTATGGCTAAATGTATATTAGTTAATACCACTCGTATCAAGCATTCAAAAATGCATTAAGAGATTTCATGGCTTCACCTTCATTTCGAACTAAATTTGACCCAGAACATGGCAAAGCTGTTGATATTGCTGATGGAATTCAACGTATCACGGCACCGAATGAAAGCGCATTTACCTATCGCGGTACCAATACCTACCTACTGGGTTCGGATAGTGTTGCTGTGATTGATCCTGGACCGGCAATCGACAGTCATTTTGATTTGTTGCTTGAAACACTTAAGGGAAGAACTGTCAGCCATATCATTGTTACACACACTCATATGGATCACTCTCCCCTCGCTGCGCCTTTAAAGGAAAAAACTGGCGCACCGATATATGCTGAAGGGCCGCACCGTAATTCCAGAGAATTACATATGGGTGAAATTAATTCACTGGATGCCGCTGCTGACCGTGATTTTAAAGCAGATGTCACCGTGAAACACGGCGATATGATTGAAGGTAAAGATTGGGCGCTGGAAACAATCTTCACGCCAGGTCACACACAAAACCATGCATGTTTTGCGATAGCAAATACCAACATGCTCTTTTCGGGTGATCATGTAATGAGCTGGGCAACTTCGATTGTTGCGCCTCCTGATGGGTCAATGGCTGATTATATGAATTCCCTATCAGTTATGATGGAGCGTTCTGAAACGATCTATTTTCCGGGTCATGGTGGCAGACTGGAAAAGGCCCCTGAATTCGTGAGAGCCCTAAGAGCGCATCGAAAGATGCGAGAGACTGCCGTTCTTTCTCGCATTCGCGCGGGCGATAAAACGATACCTGATATAGTGAAAGTTATTTACAAGGAAACTGATCCGCGACTTCATGGTGCTGCCGGATTGTCTGTGTTTGCCCATATTGAGGATTTGGTTATACAGAACAAAGTCCATTGTGAAGGACCGCCTGCACTCAACAGTATTTACACTGCGATGGCCGTCTAACCTTCGCCAGCAATACCAAGTAAAGCTGCATCAAGCTGTTGCAGGAAGCTTTCAATGAGTTTGGCGTTGTAGCCAAAATCATGCTTACCCCAGCGTGCTGATGAACGAACATCAACCAATGTGTTGCGGTCTTCACCACTATGCGAATGACAACATCGTTTTCAAACCCGAACACGAAAGTTCGTTCCAGAACTTCAATATATATGTCATCGGGTGTTTCGATGTTCTCTTCTATTTGTTCTTCGCCGGTCTGTGTCTCTGTATTGTTGTCTGCCAGTTCAGTTGTGTTTTCAGATTCAGCATTGTTTTTTAATTCAGGAATCCCCTGCGATCCTGTGAGGAGCCATTCATTGTCATCTACGATGGTGCGAACCGCTTCCAATACGCGTTCAGGGCCTGCCGGGTATCGTCGTGATTGAAGTTTTGGATAGGCCAATATCATTTTCTTTGAGTATTCTTCGTCATACTCGATCACCGGGTTCATGCCCTTATCAGCATTACTTGATCTAACAGCAATCGCATTAATGTATTCTGGCGGCGTAAGCATGTCCGTTGAGACATCATTCGCCAAAGGATATTGAAGCGCCAAAAAGGCCTGATAGCCAAACGGCATAAGTACAAGCAAGGTAATAATCATCCCCCGCACAACTTGTGAGCCTCCGCGGTATCCTTTTGTCCACAGTTTGCTTATGGCTTTGAAAGCAAAAACCAAAGACAGCAAGGCGATTAAAAGACCAAATGCAATGAGAATGAACATCTGGACTGCATCAATTTTTGCAAAGCGATACAACAGGATAACCAGTATAAAGAATGGAACCAGGAATACGGCTAGCCGCAAACACCAGATTGCTGCTTTGAAACGTCGCTCTTCAATATAACTGGCCATACACACTTTACTTAAATTCTTAAAAATTACCTCTATTTCGCCCCATTATTGCCACGGGGCAAGTCTTTTCTTGAATGTAGAATTCATGGGTGGCTGAATTAGGAGCATATCATGCAATATAATAATCTATCGCAACCTGCCAATACAAACTCTGGCGCCTTAATTTGTCATCCTACTTTAAAGACGGAACATGGATTTAATATACTCCGAGTCCTTGAAAATCTGATTATTTGGGGTTGACGTTTCAGGCTTG
>JAALLB010000112.1 GCA_011087745.1 Hyphomicrobiales bacterium
TTCATAGCCCACCCTTATCAGAGATAAATCCTGAAATCAACTTGGCATTACCCATAAGCGCATTTGCAGAGGCCGCATTGCGCAGAGATTACGTTAATGGATGCAAAACTTCACCAGTAGCCTTCCTTGAAGGTATCTTTGTAAAACCGGAGTATCGTGCTACTGGCATTGGCAGAAATTTACTGAGGTCGGTACAGTTGTGGGCACAGGAGCAAGGTTGCTTTGAACTAGCTTCAGATGCCAATCTCGACAATATTAAAAGCCACGCGTTTCATAAGGCTTTGGGCTTTGAGGAAACAGAGCGGGTAATCTATTTTAGGAAACTAGTTTAGGTAGAATACATATTAATACCAAGAGTGAGCACGCTTCAACATAGCTAAATTTCTGAAAGTTTATTTACATGAGAAAACAATATCATTTCCGTAAAAGCCCAAACGGGTTTTACGCCTGGGATGTTGATAAGTTAACTGAATTGACAGCAAGTATTAAGCCAAAGGCTATCCCAGTGGGTCAAATTGCCGAGGTTGATGAAAACTACTGGTTCGAAATTGAGGATGATAAGCCCACATGTCGTAAGATTTTAAATCATATGAAAATGATTGAGGGTGTTGAGTTAAGATTTCCAATTATTCTGTGTCCTGAAGGGCGTTTGATGGATGGTATGCATCGTGTTGCGAAAGCAATACTAAGTGAAAAAGAGTATGTTAACGCAGTCCAATTCACTTCAATGCCAAAGCCTGGATATGTCGATGTGTTGCCCAGTGAATTGTCATATGACTGATGTCCACTCCGGGTCACACCCAACCTTTCAACATTAGCCCTGCATCACCGCCAAACTGAATATTGCCAGTTTCAACAGCTTATTGGAATATTATTAACTTTTCACAAGACCCTCGAGTTCTGCGTACAAGTTTTCCGGTAGTTCAAGGCCGTCTGCTTTTGCACGTGTTCGTGCGTCTGTCCTGCCCGTGCCCGGAAGCCGGGTTCCTTCTTGGGACAGGATTGCTCCAATCAAAACCTCAAGCCGGTCACCAAATCCATCACCGGATAGTGGTGCAGGGTCAATGGCTATTAGGACCTGGCCAACACCTGGAGTCGGTCCGTCTGCGGTAAAGAAGGAACTGGCTTCAAAACCAAAATGGCTGCCGGTTAATGCGGCAGCGAGGATCTCTACCATTAAAACCAGGGCTGCTCCCTTGGCTTCACCCATCGGCACCATTGTGCCTTCAAGGGCAGCCTTGGCATCGGTTGTTGCATTGCCGTCCGTGTCCAGCGCCCAACCTTCTGGAATGGCTTTGTCGTTTTGGGCTGCAACCATAACCTTGCCGCGAGCAACCTTGGAAAGACTGAGATCAATCAACAATGAAGGATTATCTTTGCGCGGTGCAGCAAATGCAATTGGATTTGTACCGAATAGTCCGGTCTTCCCGCCCCAGGGTGCAATGGCTTGAGGACTGTTGCTAAAAGCAAGGCCGATCAATCCTTTGTCAGCCAATTTTTCAACATGATAACCAGCCTGGCCAAAATGGTGTGAGTGATGAACGGCTGCGATAGCGATGCCAGATTCAGAAGCCGTTTGGGAGAGTTTATCGACCGCCAAGGCCATGGCGGGAAATGCAAAGCCTGAACATGCATCAATGCGCCAAGCAGCACTGCCTACTTGCTCTGCAATTGGGGTGGCCCTGCCATTTACCTTGCCGCTTGCAGATTGCGCTGCATAAGAAGAAAGGCGGGAAACTCCGTGCCCATTTTGCCCGTCGATTTGTGCTGCAACCAGAGCTTCAGCAACCAAATTGGCATTGGTTGGGCTTGTGTCATGCGCAACGAGTATAGCAACTGCAAGATCATGCAGTTCCTTCACCGAGAGATGAACGGATTCAGTCATTACAAAGTCTCCTAGAAGCCCAATTTCAAATTGATAAGGTTATTGCTATCGCGAAGTTGCAATTGATATCCTTTAGGGTCAAGTCCACCAATGACAAATTTACGCGGTGCGCTCCAAACAATTAGGAATTCAGATCAAACTCTTCATCCGGGAAGTATTTTTCAAGGCGAATGTCAGCAGTGCGAGCGTGCCCTTCCATGCCTTCAAGTCTTGAAATACGGGCAGTTGCTTCTGCAATTGGTTTTGCACCATCCCGCGTTGCGCGCTGCCAGGTAACAATCTTCATGTATTTATGAACTGAAAGGCCACCAGAATATTTAGCTGCACGGGATGTTGGAAGCACATGGTTTGTGCCTGATGCCTTATCACCAAAGGCAACGGTAGTTTCTTCACCAAGGAACAATGAACCGTAACATTCAAGGCGGTTTAACCACCAATCAAGATCTTCAGCCTGAACGGTTAGGTGTTCTGGTGCATATTCATCAGATTTGGTCGCTATCTCTTCGCGATTATCGCACAGGATAACCTCAGCATAATCGCGCCAGGCAGCTTCTGCATTTTGAGAATTAAGTTCTGGAAGGTCTGCAATTAGTGGCGGAACCAGTTCCATTACTTTTTCTGCCAAAGCCTTATCATCTGTGACAAGCCATACAGGAGAATTATATCCATGCTCTGCCTGACCAATGAGGTCAGAAGCAACAATTGCCGGGTCTGCAGTTTTATCAGCTAGAATAAGACTATCGGTTGGGCCTGCAAACATATCGATGCCAACACGGCTATATAAAATGCGCTTTGCTTCCGCAACAAACTGGTTGCCTGGGCCAACCAAGATATCAGCTTCCGGAAGCCCAAACAGGCCAAACGCCATGGAAGCCACACCTTGAACGCCGCCAAGAGCCAGGATTTTGTCTGCACCACAAATATGGGATGCGTAAACAATTGCCGGCGCAATACCCACTTCAGGCCGGGGAGGAGAACAAGCGATGATGTTTTTACAACCAGCAACTTTAGCTGTTGTAACCGTCATGATCGCGGATGCGATATGGCTGTATCGACCACCCGGGATATAACACCCGGCTGTTTGACAGGGAATACTTTTTTGACCAGCAACCAGACCTGGAATAATTTCAACTTCAACGTCCTGGCAGGTTTCCAACTGAAGCATTGCAAACTTGCGAACATTAGCATGCGCAAATTGAATATCTTTTTTCAGCTGATCTGGAACCAGGGCACAGGCTGCTTCGATTTCTTCTTCAGTGAGAAGCAGGTTGCCATCATAATTATCGAATTTCTTTGCATATTCGAGCGCCTTGGCATCGCCGCCCTTTTCAATATCATCAATAATGCCCTGAACAATATCACTTACATCAGAAGTATCTGTTGTTGGCTGTTTGCTGGATTTTTTAAGATATGTGTAGGTCATTTTGGCGTCTCTTCTTTTTTGCATGTAAGCGCTTACATTTTTCATCGTAATGCACTACTATAGCATATGCAAGCGCTTACATTATTTTTCTTGTACGCTTGGATTAAGTTAAGTTAAAGCAGGTTGGATTAATGAATAAACCGGGTATTCCAACGTTGGATGATGTGGCAAGAGAGGCAAAAGTCTCAACTGCAACGGTTTCTCGCTGCCTTAATTCACCCGACCAGGTTTCTACGAAAACGAGAGACAAGATTTTAAAGGTTGTCAAAGATCTTGGCTATTCACCAAATTTTGGTGCCCAGGCCCTGGCGGCCAAACGCACGAATACTTTTGGTGCAGTTGTGCCAACTATGAACAATGCAATTTTTGCAGCCGGTCTACAGGCTTTTCAGGAAGAGCTCGGCCGAAACGATGCAACTTTATTGCTTGCCTCATCCTCTTACAGCTTAAAGGTGGAGGAAGAACAAATTCGTTCGCTGGTAGCACGCGGTGCAGATGGCCTTTTACTGATTGGCACACAAAGAAGCAAAGACGTCTACACCTTTCTCGACGACAGACAAATTCCCTATGTAATTGCCTGGAGCTATAAAGATAGCAAAAAGCAATCCTGCGTTGGGTTTGATAATTTTCAGGCAAGTTATGAGCTGACCCTTAAAGCCATAGAACTGGGTCACAAAAAATTTGCAGTAATTTCTGCCCACACATCCTCCAATGACCGGGCAAAAAACCGTGTGAGGGGAATTCGCAAGGCACTGGAAGACAGAGGATTTGAAACGAATAATCTACCGTGTATCGAGTGTGATTATTCAATCGAGAATGGATCATTAAGTTTCAAGGAACTAATGGGATCACCTGATCGCCCAACTATTATCATGTGTGGTAACGATGTGCTCGCAGCAGGCGCTGTTAAACAAGCCCATGAAATGGGGCTTAAAATACCAGACGATATTTCGATCACCGGGTTTGACAACATTGAACTTGCAACTGTCATTGAACCAGCCCTAACGACGGTTCATGTCAGGCATAAACGAATGGGAATGTTGGCTGCGCAGGTTTTGCTAAAGCAGGTTGATGATAAATCCTACCGTGAGAATATTAAACTGGACACCTGGATTGTTGAGGGAAAATCTTTGGCAAAACCTGGCCCCGTGTCATAATCATCTCAACAAGGTGAAATAGTGTGGTCTTGCACTATCTAAAGTGAAGATTATAATTTTGGCAGCAAAACGCTTATGAGGTTGTTCATGCCATATATACCCAGTGGTATTTTATATTTCATGGTTTGGAAATATCTGCTCTACACGCTCCTGCTTGTGGGAGGAACGTTTGGGTTCAAAGCACTTGGATTATTTGAAACTCACCCGTATTCAGCAATTACATTTTTAAGTGTCAGCGCTTTTTTGGTTATTGGCTGGCCCGAGTATGGCGATAAGAGGCTCATACGAAAATGGGGCATCGATAAAGAGCGCCAAATTAGTGACCGGCTGTTGAAGGCATTTATTTATGTGTGTTGCTGTATGGCGTGGCCAAAGTTTATCATGAATAATGAAAGCTAAATCTATTCAAACATCGCACGTAAATTCAAGCTGGATTCCTTGCCAATCTTTTTAAAGTTTTCTGCCAGCCATTCTTCCGCTGCCGTTCGGCCTAAATCTCGCAGGTAGTGCAGGAATTCCAACTCCAGATTTAGCTTTGATGATGACGAAAGTTCTTGCATTTTTTGAGCTGGTTCAATCGCATGCATTTTCACCCGCTTATATTCATCGCTGCTTAACTTGCCATCATCAATCAGGCGGCTGACAAATTCCACTGTTCGTAATTCTCGTAAAAGCGTTGCATTGAATGTAATCTCGTTTAGCCGGTTATGAATGCCGCGAAAAGTTCTGGGAATTTCCGGGATTTCCACAGGATTGACTTTTACCAACAAGATGTCGCTACATTCGGTTTCATAAAATAATGGGTAAAGAGGGGGATTACCCATATAGCCCCCATCCCAATACGCTTCTCCATCAATCTCTACTGCTTGATAAATTTCCGGCAAACAACATGAGGCCATTACGCTGTCTGCATTGATTTCACTGTTCTTGAAAACTTTTGTTTTTCCAGACTTCACGTTTGTTGCGCAGATAAAAAGCTCGAAGTTTTGGCAGGCATGAACGTGGTCAAAATCTATCTCGCTTTTGATGAGTTCCAAAAGCGGATTAATGTTCATTGGATTAAATTCGTATGGTGAAAAGGTTCCAGTAAAAGCATCAAACATCATGCGTCCAGGAGAATAGTCAAGGCTCCAGTCACCGCTGAGTTTGGAATACGGATTTCGCTGAATCGGACTGAACCGCCCAAGATCGCTGAGCTTGGTCCAAAAATTTTCCAACGCTTGTCGCGCACCATCGTTTCCTGCGCGACTGTAGCCATCTGCAATGGCAACCGCATTGATTGCGCCTGCGCTGGTGCCGGATATTCCTTCAACATCCAATCGACCATCTTCCAGGATTTTATCCAGCACACCCCAGGTAAATGCACCATGTGCTCCACCACGCTGAAGTGCCAAATTTATAGGTCTTTTCTTGGAAGTAACCATCAGTGAAAAAGGGATCCTTATTTACCGTAAAATTCTCTAATGTAACAGTAACTTCTTTTACATAAAGGGAGTTATACTCCGAGTCCTTGAAAATCTGATTATTTGGGGTTGACGTTTCAGGCT
>JAALLB010000113.1 GCA_011087745.1 Hyphomicrobiales bacterium
CTTTCGTATCATATCACACCAAAACATTCGGGTTTTGGAGTAGGATGGGTATAAGTGACACGTTATGAGCCAAAAAAAATTTACCAAACCATTTACACAACAAGAAGGCATGCCCGATGAAGTTATCGATCGGGCTGTTGAAATTCTAAAAGGTGGTCGCCTGCACCGGTATAATACTCTTGCCGATGAAATTGCAGAAGCTACACTTCTTGAACAAGAATACGCCAACTATCAGGAAGCCAAATACTGCATTGCCTGTACTTCTGGTGGCTATGCCATGCAGATTGCTCTTCGGGCATGTGGTTTTAAAACAGGTGATAAAATTCTTGCCAATGCCTATACGCTAGCGCCTGTTCCTGGTGCCATTCATGCTGCAGGCGGCAAGCCGATCTTTGTTGAGATTCGTGATGATTGGCATATTGATATTGATGATTTGCGTGCAAAGGCAAATTCCAGCGGAGCCAAATTCATGATGCTTTCGCACATGCGGGGTCATATTGCCGACATGGATGCGATTGTTGAAATTTGTAACGAATACGGAATTTCAATGATAGAAGATTGTGCTCATACGATGGGTGCAAAATGGAAAGGGACCCGCTCTGGAAACTTTGGACGCATCGCATGTTTTTCCAATCAAACCTACAAGCATTTGAATTCAGGTGAGGGTGGTTTTCTGACTACTGATGATGATGAAGTTGCAGCACGGGCAATCGTTATGACCGGGTCGTACATGCTTTATCAAAGACATGGCACTGCGCCGCCTGAAGAGGTTTTTCAGCGTGTACGCCTAGAAACTCCAAATATGTCTGGTCGGATGGATAACCTTAGAGCTGCGTTACTGCGTGGGCAACTTCCTAACCTTGATCAAAATGCACGTCGTTGGAATGAACGGTATCAAACCCTGGAGTTTGGACTGCGGAAATCAGAAAATCTGTATCTGCCAGAACGCAAACAACACGAAGAATATGTTGGTTCATCCATTCAATTCCAGCCACAAAATATGCCTGCTTCCTCAATTCCGCAGCTCGTTGATAATTGTGCTAAGCGCGGGGTTGAGATTAAATGGTTTGGTGATGCCGAGCCAAAGGCTTTTACCAGTCGATATGATTCCTGGCAGTATATTGAGGATATGCCGGATCTTCCAAAGACGAAGGAAGTTCTTTCACGCACGTGCGATATGCGGGTGCCACTTACATTTGATTTGGAGGACTGCGCTCTTATTTCCAGCATTATCTGTGAAGAAGTTGATGCGCTTGCTACGAACTAGGTGTTATTGAGACTTCTGGTACCAAAGCATTTCCCAGTTGGTGCCAGTTAATGATAGGGTTTTAGTGTACTAAAACTCCAAATCTACAGTTGAAGGATGTTTGCATGGGTTTGCATGATCGCGAATTGAATAAATCGCCGCACGTATCTGATGAGGTGCGCAAAACAACTTGTTATATGTGTGCTTGTCGTTGCGGTATTAACGTCCACCTGAGAAAAGGTGAAGATGGGCAACCAAAAGTTCGATATATAGAAGGCAATCGTGATCACCCGGTGAACAAAGGTGTTTTATGTGCGAAGGGTTCTGCTGGAATTATGCAGCATTATTCTCCGGCGCGTCTAAACAAACCGATGAAACGTGTTGGCGAACGCGGCAAGGGTGAGTTCCAGGAAATCGATTGGGAAGAAGCGCTTTCAACAGCTGCTGAGTGGCTTGGCGATATTCGTAAAACTGACCCGAAAAAACTGGCCTTCTTTACGGGACGTGACCAAAGCCAATCCATGACAGGTTGGTGGGCTCAGCAATTTGGTACACCTAACTTTGCAGCGCACGGTGGATTTTGTTCTGTGAACATGGCTGCTGGTGGTATCTACACATTTGGTGGTGCGTTCTGGGAATTTGGGTCACCAGACTGGTCAAAATCTGAAATGTTCATGGTCTTTGGTGTTGCAGAAGATCACGATTCAAATCCAATTAAACTTGGTCTTGCCGAGATGAAGCGTCGCGGCAAAAAGATCGTTGGCGTTAATCCGGTTCGTACTGGGTATAATGCCATTGCCGATGAATGGGTCGGCATAACACCGGGCACAGATGGGCTATTTATTCTGTCTTTAATCCATGAACTTCTAAAAATGGGCAAGGTCGATCTTGATTATCTGCTTCGGTATACGAATGCACCTTATTTGGTGATTGATAATCCTGGCGGGAAAGATCACGGTCTTTTTGCGCGGGACAAGGATGGCGATATTCTTGTTGTTGATCGTAAAACTGGCAAGCCGGTTAAATCGACCGCCAAGAAAGTTAAGCTTGCACTACAAGGTGAATGCAAATATGCACGTGGCAAGAAGGCGCGCCCTGTTTTTCAGATGCTTGCAGAAAAATACATGTCAGATGAATATTCACCTGAAAATGTAACCGAAAAGACCGGTGTGCCCGTTGCGCAAATCAAACGCCTTGCCCAAGAAATTGCAGAAGCAGCGTTCGAAAAAGAGATTGTGGTCAATCAGCCTTGGGTTGATATGAAGGGCGAGAAACACAAGACCATGATCGGGCGTCCTGTTTCCTTCCACGCAATGCGCGGAATTTCTGCTCACTCTAATGGGTTCCAAACGTGCCGTGCGCTTCATCTGCTGCAAATCATGTTGGGCTCAATTGACTGTCCGGGCGGTTTCCGTTTCAAGCCGCCATATCCAAGACCGGTTGCTGCTCAGCCGAAACCCCATGGTGGTTCTGTTGCAAATACACCCCTGGCAGGTCCGCCACTTGGCATGCCACGTGGCCCTGAAGATTTGCTTTTACAAAAAGATGGTTTGACACCTCAGCGTATTGACCGAGCTTATTCCTGGGATGCGCCACTGTCTGCTCATGGCATGATGCATATGGTTATCTCAAATGCGCATGCGCAAGATCCATATCCAATTGATGTGCTCTTTATGTACATGGCCAATATGTCCTGGAATTCTTCAATGAATTCCAAAGGCGTGATGAACATGCTTGAGGACAAAGATAAAGACGGTAATTACGTCATTCCGAAAATCATCTATGCGGATGCTTACAACTCCGAGATGGTTGCTTATGCAGATCTTGTATTCCCGGATACTACATATCTGGAGCGCCACGATTGTATCTCGTTGTTAGATCGCCCGATTTGCGAGCCAGACGTGATGGCCGATTCAATTCGTTGGCCAGTGGTCGATCCCTCAACACAGGGTGAAAACCGTGATGTGCGCGGGTTCCAATCTGTTTTGATTGATCTTGGTGCCCGTCTTGGACTTCCTGGCATGACCAATGAAGATGGTACGGCCAAGTTCAAGGACTACGCTGATTATATGGCAAACCATGAGCGCAAGCCTGGCGTTGGACCCCTTGCTGGTTGGCGGGGCAAAAAAGGTGACAAGCACGGCAGAGGTGAACCGAACCCAAATCAGGTTCAGGCGTACATTGATAATGGCGGTTTCTTTGAAGTGCATCTTCCGGAAAATGCCAGGTATTTTAAGCATGCCAACAAACATTGGCAGGATTGGGCTGTTGAGATGGGGCTGCAGGATGGTCCTGTTGAAAATATTTTCCAGTTGTATTCAGAGCCGCTTGCAAAATTCCAACTTTGTGCAGAAGGCCATATGAAACCAGTTCCGCCGGAAACTCACAAGCAACGTATCAGGGATCATATGGACCCACTCCCTACCTGGTATCCAACCTTTGAAGGTGATGCGGTTAGCGAAACGCCGTACAATGCACTTACTCAACGTCCAGCGGCCATGTATCACTCGTGGGGTTCACAGAACACCTGGCTTCGTCAAATTCATGGATCAAACCCGATGTTTGTTCCAAGCAAAATTTGCGATGATAAAGGCTTGAAAGATGGTGATTGGGCGCTTGTTTCCTCGCATCATGGTTCGATCAAAGTTCAAGTAAAACGCATGGAAGCTGTGAACGTAAACACCATGTGGACGTGGAATGCTATTGGAAAACGCTCTGGTGCGTGGAACCTTGATCCAGATTCACCAGAGGCAAAAAAGGGCTTCTTGTTGAACCACCTAATTCACGAATTGCTTCCACCAAAAGGGGATGGCATGCGGTGGTCAAATTCTGACCCAATTACGGGGCAGGCGGCTTGGTTCGATCTTAAAGTGAATATCGAAAAAGCGCCAAACCAGAATGGTCCAACGGAACCACAATTCCCGAAACAGAAGAAAGCAAAGTCTTCTCCGACAAACATAGAGTATGGCAAGGAGTGGACTAAATGACTTCGTTACCAACTGAAGTAACAGGCAAGAAACTTGGCCTTGTTATAGACCTTGATACCTGCGTGGGCTGTCATGCTTGCGTGGTGAATTGTAAAGAGTGGAATACGGGCGGCTATGGTGCACCCTTATCTGATTTGGATGCATATGGCGCAGAACCAGTAGGTTCCTGGCTCAACCGTATTCATACGTTTGAAGTAACACCAGAAGATGCGCCTGCATCCATCGTGCACTTTCCAAAATCCTGTCTTCATTGCGATGATGCACCTTGTGTTACGGTTTGTCCAACAGGTGCAAGTTATAGGCGGGCTGAAGATGGTATTGTACTGGTAGATGAGGACATGTGTATTGGTTGCGGTCTTTGCGCCTGGTCATGTCCGTATGGTGCTCGAGAGATGGATCCGGTTGAGAACGTCATGAAGAAGTGTACGCTCTGCGTGGACCGAATTTATAACGACAATCTGCCACAAGAAGATCAAATTCCCGCCTGTGTCAGAACCTGTCCTGCAGAGGCGCGTCACTTTGGTGATTTGGGTGACCCTGAATCAGATATTTCCAAATTGGTTGCAGAACGCGGCGGCCTGGATTTGATGCCAGAGATGGGCACCAAACCGGTTAACAAGTATCTTCCTCCGCGCCCTAAAACGCATTCACATATTGAGCCAGAAACTCCAAAGGCAAAGGCACTTGATGCCAAGGGCTTTTTGGGCTGGTTAGACAAAACTTTGGAGGCGCTATAATGCATCCGGCAATTTCAGTTATATTTTTTACAGTTACTTCTGGTGCTGGCTTTGGTTTCCTGACCCTAATCGGCCTTGGCGTTCCAATGCCGGAAAGTGGAATAGGTGCTTTCTTTGCTTGCCTAATAGCAGGTGGATTGGCTGTCGCCGGGTTGATTTCTTCAACCTTCCACTTGGGCCACCCGGAAAGAGCCTGGCGTGCATTTAGTCAATGGCGCTCTTCATGGCTTTCCCGTGAAGGTGTTTGTGCGGTTATAACCCTCATACTCTTCGCGTTTTATGCACTTAACTGGGTTTTCTTCGATAACCGAATTGGCTGGTTAGGCCTGCTTGTTTCAATTGGATCAATAGCAACAGTTTTTACTACGGCCATGATTTATACCCAGATGAAGACGGTTCCTGTTTGGAACAATATACTCACACCTATTTGCTATTTGTTATTTGCACTCACCTGCGGAACTCTTCTTGCAGGAAGCTTTGGCTATTGGGAAGCAGCTGTTGTTTCTCTCCCATTTTTTGCGCTTGTTTCCATCGTTGCAGCATGGGGAGCAAAACTGATGTGGTGGCAGAGTGGTGAAACGCTTTCTTCACGCGGTTCCAATGCAGGTACTGCTACCGGACTTGGAACAATTGGTAAGGTCAAACTTTTAGAAAAGCCTCATTCAGGTGAAAACTATCTCACCAAGGAAATGGTTCATCAGGTTGGCCGCAAGCATGCAAGCAAGCTTCGTATGATTGCTTTGCTGCTCGGTGCCGGACTTCCGATCGTTGTTTGCGTTATCATGCTTTTGAGTGGTTCTAACGGTTTCTTGTTTGCTTTGGCAGCCCTTGCGATGATTGCCGGTTTGTTTGTTGAGCGCTGGCTCTTCTTTGCTGAAGCTGAGCACGCTGTCTCGCTATATTACTGAAGCGATTTTTTCCAACTAGATTGATTAAGGCGCGTCTTTGACGCGCCTTAATTTGTTATACCCATCCTACTCCAAAACCCGAATGTTTTGGTGTGATATGATAC
>JAALLB010000114.1 GCA_011087745.1 Hyphomicrobiales bacterium
TCAGGGCAATCCAACTCGGATACACGATGGCGAAAGATGTGTGAATCGAGTAGAGGTAACATGAAAGCGGGGAACTAAATTGCCATGGCCATCCGCAAACGAACCTCCACGTTCAGCCCAGCCCACAACCGGAAACCAACGCATGCCAAGATCATAAAGCCATGAGCGCATATCGCCGCTGGCAAAGTCTAGGTATTCTTCTGCCCACCTGCGAGGCCAATGATCTTCTTCTCGATCAAACTGCGCAGAACCCATCCAGTCCTGTAATGCAAGTGCATGGCTGTCTTTAATGCGCATGCGCCGTTGCTCGGGCGTATCAACCATGCATAGGCCACCCAAAGACCAAAAAGCTTGACCGCCCAGCGAATTTTCACCTTCCTGATCAAGAATGAAAACACGTTTTCCTCGTTGGGTTAACTCATGCGCCGCCGTCAAACCAGCAAGGCCACCGCCAACAATTATGACGTCCGCAACCTCAACCATCTATCGCTCCGTGAGTTTAAGTTCAATCCGGCGGTTCTTGGCGCGTGCCTCATCAGTATCCACATCTTCAAGTGGCTGGTATTCACCAAAACCTGCAGCAACCAAACGCTTGGCTGGGATACCCTGCGAAATAAAAAATCGTACAACAGAGGTGGCACGGTTGGACGAAAGTTCCCAGTTGTCTCGAATACGTCCACCCCCTGAGAGCGGCACATTATCGGTATGACCATCGACCCGTAATACCCAATTGATGTCATCGGGAATTTCAGACCCTATTTGAATAAGCGCTTGAGCAACTTTTAGCATTTCAGCTTGGCCACCAGCGTTCAATTCGGCTGCACCGGATGTAAATAAAACTTCAGATGGAAAAACAAAACGGTCACCAACAATACGAATATCTGATCGACCGCCCAAAATTTCCCGCAAGCGACCAAAAAAGTCTGATCTATATCGGTTTAGCTCCTGTACGCGTTGTGCCAGTGCCACATTAAGCCGTTTACCCAAGTCAGCAATCTTCGTCTGACTTTCCCGGTCTTGGTCTTCAGAAGCATCCAATGCATCTTCAAGAGAGGCAATTTGACGGCGCAATGCTGAAATTTGCTGATTGAGCAATTCAACCTGACTAAGCGCACGTTTGCTAAGTTGCTGTTCCTCATCAATCTGCGTTGATAGAGCCCCGATTTTTTCATCTGTCTCGGCAGTATTCGTATTTCCTTCAGCAAGCAGCGTTTCCAGCCGGGAACGTTCACTTTCTGTCGAAGTCAAAGACGATTGCAACGTTGCAATGGAGTCTTCCAAATCCTGGCTGGTTGCCTGTTCAAGCGCGAGCAGAGAAGTCAGTTCATCAATCTGGGAATTAAGTCTGTTAAGCACCTCGTCCTTGCCACTGATTTCCTGACTTAGCAAAAATTGCGCAAGCACAAACACTGAAAGTAAAAACATGATTGAAAGCAATAACGTTGCCAGCGCATCCACAAAGCCAGGCCAATAATTGACGCTTCTTTCGCGATATCTGGAACGCACGGATGCCATGGTTACTTGGAAGCTTTCTCAAAGAACGCATTGAGTTGACGCATCAACATCAACATGTCTTTTTGCTGCTCTTCTTGTTGTGACAATTGCTGCCTGGTTATGTCTTGCTCATTGCGCATATGTTTTACCATTTGCTGAATACTCTCAACCAGACTGGACAAAGCTTCATTTGAACGACCAGAATTCCCCACCTGTAATCTTTGGGTCAGCTGCTCAATATGGAGTTTCATGTCCTCTGCACTTGCACCTGCGGAAAGTGAAAGCTCTGAACCTAAATCGGTTACTGATGAGAGCCAGTTTTCAAGCTCTGTATAAAATCTCGTCTGGGCGCGTCCAGCCTGCAAATCCAGGAATCCAAGAACCAGGGAACCTGCAAGACCAAAAAGAGAAGATGAAAACGCAGTGCCCATACCATCAAGAGGAGCTTTCAACCCACTCTTCAAAGCATCAAGCACATCATTTGCATTACCAGAATTTGGATCTAGCGATTGTATGGTATCACCGATTGAACCGATGGTTTGGAGCAAGCCCCAAAAGGTTCCAAGCAATCCCAGGAACACCAACAAGCCGATCAAATAGCGCGATATATCACGACTCTCGTCCAAACGATTGCCGATTGAGTCCAGAATTGAACACATGGAGTTGGTCGAGATCGTCATTTCCTGACCCGATTGCCCCAGCAGAGCCTTCATGGGTGCCAATAAAACTGGTCCGCGACTTGTCTCCAGATCCGCATTTCCCTGCCTAAAGCTGTTGACCCATTTTACCTCTGGAATAAGTCGTACAACTTGAATAAGCGCCAACAAAATACCAACAACCAGCACACCCAAAATCAACCCGTTAAGACCAGGATTAGTAACAAAAGCAGATAAAATTTGCCGGTAAAGAACTGCACCAAGAAATCCAACAATAATCAGGAAAATGATCATGCTAAATAAAAATACACTTGGATTGGATAGTTTATGTGGGTCGCATTCCCGTGCCACGCTGTGCCTCCCGTACAAGCTTAACTATGTGTTTGACTTATATATCAAATCACGATGAGGAAAAACTAGACCGTAACTAAGGCAAATGAAAGGGCTTTTGTGATAGAGTTTTAATACTCAGGTATTTATTTTTGCGGCACAGCCCGCACAACATCACCCAATTTGCGGTGAATAAACTCATTACCGGCAAGAACAGTTCTTTTGCCAAACAAATCATTGCCGCCATCAATATCGGTAATATATCCGCCCGCTTCGCGAATAATAATCATGCCAGCCGCATAATCCCAGGCTTCTGGGCCACGCTGCCAAATACCATCGAAATGCCCAGCTGCAACATAAGCCAAATCCAATGCAGTTGAACCCGAACAACGCACACCCATGGTTTCGCGCATAACAATTTGCTGCTCACGCAAAGCTTGTCCATGACCTTTTCTACCCTGATGCGGAATATGATTGACGACAAGACAGTCAGACAAATCCTTGCGCGCAGAAACACGGCAGCGTTTATCATTTGCAAATGTCCCTTGGCCACGTTCAGCAGTGAAAAGCTCATGCCTTGCAGGATTATAAATAACGCCTGCAACAATTTCACCTTCTCGCTCAAGCGCAATAGAAATCGCAAAATGAGGATTACCATGCATAAAATTTATGGTGCCATCCAGCGGATCAACGATCCAACGGTTCTGCGGATCCTTGCCTTTGATCTCGCCAGCTTCTTCCATCAAAAACCCAATATCGGGACGAGCCTCAAGCAACTCTTCACGAATGATTTTTTCCGACCGTAAATCCGCGTTGGTTACAAAATCACCAGTACCTTTTTTCGACACTTGCAAATTTTGAACTTCGCCAAAATCACGCGATAAGGCACGGCCTGCCTTTAAAGCAGTATTCGTCATAACATTTAAAAGGGCAGAACGGGCCAAAGCCTCAACTCCAAAAATTCAATTTCAATTTTCTATGATTCAGCGCGGCGGATATAAATAACCTCGTTGGTATCAACAACGATCTTTTTACCCGCGTCGATAAAGGGTGGCACCATTACTTTTACGCTATTTTCCATAATAGCTGGTTTGTACGAGGAAGAAACCGTCTGGCCTTTGACAACAGGATCAGCCTCAGCGATCTCCAGGGTTACATAGTCTGGCAATCTGATACCGATCGGGCGTTCTTCATGACTCTCAACAGTAACTTTCATTCCATCCTGCAAGAAAGCTGCACGCTCACCAACAAATTCCTGTTGAAGCTCAAGCTGCTCGTAAGTCTCAGAATCCATGAAAACAAGCATGTCACCTTCCCCATAAAGAAAAGTATAGTCTTTTTGCTCAAGGCGGGCTCTTTCAACTGACTCGGTCGCACGAAAACGTTCATTGTGTTTCGAACCATCAAACAGGTTTTTCATTTCTACCTGATTGAAAGCACCACCTTTTCCAGGCTTCACCGCATTGGTTTTAACCGCAACCCAAAGTGAATTCTTATGCTCAATTACATTACCTGGCTTAATTTCGTTACCATTGATTTTCATGTGTCACTTAAATGGCCAGTAAGGAAAGACCATCTCCAAAAGTTAGATATTTTTGAGGTGAGGTCGGTTGACCACAATTCTAGGTTTTGTGCAAGTCCGAAATCAGCAGATAGTAAAAGCTACCAGTGGAATTTTCGCCTTACGTGCCAGGCCAGCGATTTGCAAGTGCCACAGCTTTTTTGCGCGTTTCATCATCAAGCGATGCCATAAACTGATCCAAGGTCAAATCAAAACGCCCTGCCCTTCGAGCAAGTATATGCCACTTGGCCGCGTCCAATTTTGAAAGCTCCGTGCCGATGCCCTGAAGATACATATGAGCGAGACGGTTTTGTGCGATAACATTACCGGTGGCTGCAGCGTTACTCAAAATAGCAAATGCTAGCTTCTCGTCTTTGGGACCGTCAGTTCCGTTTATCAGTGCGATGCCCCACTCAACCTGGGCAGTATCAACGCCAGCGCGAGCTGCTTTTTCAAGCCATTTGCGAGATTCCACCGGGTCCTGAATTCCCGTCGTTCGGCCTTCTCTGTAAATCACTGCCAAGGCATAATACGCGTCACCAAGTCGATTTTCGGCTGCTTTTTCATAATATGGCAAGGCCAGGCGATATCCGGCACTTGTCGGACGGTTTGCAACAATCTGATTGGCATAATTAAACATTGCGATTGGATGGCCAGCCTCAGCTGATTGCTTCATCATGGCTTCACCAGCAACCTTGTTGCGCGGCAAATCCTTACCCTGCAAGAGCTTTAAAGCATAGGAAAATTGGGCTTCGCGATTACCTGATTTCGCTGCAATTTCATACCAAATAGTTGATTGTTTTGTATCTTTGGCGATGCCCAAACCTTTTTCATAAAGTTCAGCAATCAGGGTTTGCGCCGCTGCGTCCCCCTTTTCTGCTCTGGGGAGCGCCAATTGAAATGCAGTTAAATATTCGCCGCGTTGAAACGCTCCATAGGCAAGATCAGGGGTTTTTTCTTCTTTTGAATAGTCGCCAGTAAGTCGTTTCTGTAATTGCTCTTCGTTTATTGACGTCGACTTGTCGTTAGTTTTTGTCTCTGAAGCCAGAGTCCAGCCAACAACAGAAAACATAAGCAAAAAAGCTACAATTAGAGTTATTACTGGTTTCATTCTTCATCCTCATCAAATGAAGGGGCATGGGCATCAAGAAGCGCGTTTGCTTCAACAACATTTTGGGCAGCATCACCATCTGCAAAAACTGCTTTTTCCAGTGCAACAAAATCTATACCCGTTTTTGCAACTTCAATAATGCTGTTCAAAGCACTTCCACCCATGACTATTCCTGGTATTTCCACCAATTCTGCCCACCATTCAGCCAGCTTGATATTTTTTGGATGCGCTTCCGGTTTGATATCACCGCCAAGTTTACCAAAAAACATGAAATCAGGCTTAAATTCACCAATTTCCAAAGCATTGTGACGCGCCTTTATATTCCCGCATCCTACTATATTCTGTGGCGAAAAACGGGCAATGAAATCTTCCAGCTTGGATTTTTCTTTTTCGACAAAAAGCCCATCAGCACCGCAACGTCCAAATGCCTGTGTGTCATCCGCAATTAACACGGCACAATCGGCTTCCTGAAGTTGTGGAGTAACGTCCTTGCAAAAAGCTTCAAATACATGTGGTTCAGCTTCTGCGGCATATAAGATAACACTTGCTACATCTCCGGCAGAAGCAGCGGCGATCAAGTTTCCAGAACTTGTAGATGTAGGGCGTGCCGTTAGGATTAACCTGCAACGGTTGATATCAGTGGTATTTGCTTCTTTAGCCATAGACTATAATCCTCTTACACAAACTAATGAATGCGCAGGATTATACCAAAAATTCAAGCTCCGAGTTCAGTCAAAAATTCGGGGCTTTGATATTTAATTCAATTTTTGAGTTTTATACCCATCCTACTCCAAAACCCGAATGTTTTGGTGTGATATGATACGAA
>JAALLB010000115.1 GCA_011087745.1 Hyphomicrobiales bacterium
TTCGTATCATATCACACCAAAACATTCGGGTTTTGGAGTAGGATGGGTATATATCATGCATTTTTGCAAATCCATGATTTGACTCCAAAATTTGGCTTTCACATTCAAAAAGGGGTTGACGCATATGGGAGTTAGGCTTATTACCTCCTCAACAGATCGATGTGAGTCACATTCGATTTGGCTCGATTTGGGCCAAACTAAAGACTCAAACAAGATTTGAACATAGATTTTATAGTTGTAAGTGCATGACTGTTTACAGTCCTCTGCCTATTTTAAGGTTCTCCGCCAAGCTGGTCTTGGAACGGTAGAATCTTTTTTGCATGGGAAATACCTCGGCTTACTCCCACGGTATTTCTGAACGTAACATGTTTGGCGAAAAGGGAATGATCGGAAAGTCACCCTCAGTCGTCAAAAAAATGAAAAGGTCTGGATTGTATGCCTACAATCAACCAATTGGTTCGTAACCCGCGTAAGCCGCAAATTAAGCGCAGCAAAGTACCAGCAATGGAGGCTTGTCCTCAAAAGCGTGGCGTATGTACACGTGTTTATACAACAACTCCAAAGAAGCCGAACTCGGCGCTACGTAAAGTTGCGAAGATTCGTCTTACAAATGGCTTTGAGGTTATTGGCTATATTCCAGGTGAGGGTCACAACCTTCAGGAGCACTCAGTTGTAATGATCCGCGGCGGCCGCGTGAAAGATTTGCCTGGTGTTCGTTATCACATCATTCGCGGTGTTCTTGATACGCAAGGCGTTAAAGACCGCAAGCAGCGTCGTTCGAAATACGGCGCTAAGCGTCCTAAGTAAGGGTAGTAGAATATGTCTCGTCGTCACCGCGCAGAAAAACGTGAAGTAAACCCTGATCCGAAGTTCGGAAATATAGTTTTATCGAAATTTATGAATTCCATCATGCTTGATGGCAAAAAGTCAGTTGCTGAGCGTATCGTTTATGGTGCGCTTGATGAAGTTGAGGAAAAGGCAAAGTCTGATCCTCTTGAAGCTTTTTACACAGCGCTAGAAAATGTTGCTCCTGCTGTTGAAGTACGTTCTCGCCGTGTTGGTGGTGCTACTTATCAGGTTCCTGTTGAGGTTCGTACTGAGCGTCGTCAGGCATTGGCAATTCGCTGGGTTATCGCTGCAGCACGCAAGCGTAACGAAACAACAATGATTGCTCGTCTGTCAGGTGAAATTCTTGATGCTTCAAACAATCGTGGTTCAGCAGTTAAGAAACGTGAAGATACACACAAAATGGCAGACGCTAACAAAGCGTTCTCTCATTATCGTTGGTAAATAATAAAGGTTGGTTTGAGTAAGGGTTGCAGGTTCCCAAGACACTGCAAAACTTCTAAAACAAAAGGTTAAGGCATATGGCCCGCGAATATGAAATTAAAGACTATCGCAACTTCGGCATCATGGCTCACATCGATGCAGGCAAGACTACGACTACAGAGCGTATCTTGTACTACACAGGTAAAAGCCACAAAATTGGTGAAGTGCATGATGGCGCTGCAACAATGGACTGGATGGAGCAGGAACAGGAGCGTGGTATTACAATTACTTCAGCTGCTACAACTACTTTCTGGGAAGGTCGTGACGGCACCAAGAAGCGTTTCAATATCATTGACACACCAGGCCACGTGGACTTCACAATTGAAGTTGAGCGTTCTTTACGTGTACTCGATGGTGCGATCGCACTTCTAGATGCTAACGCAGGCGTTGAGCCACAAACTGAAACAGTTTGGCGTCAGGCTGACAAATACAATATACCGCGTATGATTTTCGTCAACAAAATGGACAAAATTGGCGCTGATTACTACCGTTCAGTTGAAATGATCAAAGAGCGCTTGGGTGGTAAACCACTTGTTCTCCAGATTCCAATTGGCGCAGAAAACGAATTTGCTGGTCTTGTTGATCTTATTACCATGAAGGCTTTGGTCTGGAATGGTGAAGAGCTGGGCGCAACATGGGACGAAACAGAAATCCCTGCTGATCTGGTTGAGACAGCTAACAAGTTCCGTGAAGAAATGATCGAAACAGCTGTTGAGAACGATGAAGCAGCTATGGAAGATTACCTTGAAGGTAATGAGCCTACAGAAGAAAAACTTCGTGAACTTATTCGTATCGGTACAATTTCTGCTGAATATTTCCCGGTTTTCTGTGGTTCTGCGTTTAAAAACAAGGGTGTACAGCCGCTTCTGGATGCTGTTGTCGATTTCCTTCCGTCTCCACTGGATATTCCTGCAATCAAGGGTATCGACGTCAAGACAGAAGAAGATACAACTCGTAAAGCTTCTGATGATGAGCCGCTTGGTATTCTTGCATTTAAAATCATGAATGACCCGTTTGTTGGTTCTTTGACATTCTGTCGTATCTACTCAGGTAAGATCGAAACAGGTTCTTCTGTGCTAAATACAGTTAAAGACAAGCGCGAACGCGTTGGTCGTATGTTGCTTATGCACTCAAACGACCGTGAAGATATCAAGGAAGCATATGCTGGTGATATTGTTGCGATTGCCGGTCTTAAGGAAACAACAACAGGGGATACACTTTCTGATCCGCTTAAGCCTGTTATTCTTGAGCGCATGGAATTCCCTGAGCCTGTTATTCAGATTGCGATTGAGCCTAAAACAACAGGCGACCAGGAAAAAATGGGCCTTGCCCTTAATCGCTTGGCTGCTGAAGATCCTTCATTCCGCGTTAAGTCAGATGAAGAATCAGGTCAAACAATCATTGCTGGTATGGGTGAATTGCACCTCGACATTCTTGTTGACCGTATGAAGCGTGAATTTAAGGTTGAAGCTAACGTGGGTGAGCCTCAAGTTGCTTTCCGTGAGACAATCACTAAAACATACGAAGCTGACTATATACACAAGAAACAATCTGGTGGTTCTGGTCAGTTCGCTCGTGTTAAAATCTTGTTTGAGCCAAATACTGAGTCAGAAGACTTTGAATTCATTAGCAAGATTGTTGGTGGTAACGTTCCTAAAGAATACATTCCGGGCGTTAAAAAAGGTATCGAAAGCGTTATGTCTTCGGGTCCTTTGGCTGGTTTCCCGATGTTGGGTGTTAAAGCAACACTCTTTGATGGTGCCTACCACGACGTTGACTCGAGTGTTCTTGCTTTCGAAATTGCTGCACGTGCATGTTTCCGTGAAAACAAAAACCAACTTGGTGCTCAAATGCTTGAGCCTATCATGGCGGTTGAAGTTGTTACTCCGGAGGATTATCTGGGTGACATCATCGGTAACTTGAATTCACGTCGCGGCATGATCCAAGGTCAGGAAGTGCGTGGTATTGCAACAGTTGTAAATGCCCACGTTCCACTGATGAATATGTTTAAGTATGTCGATAACTTGCGTTCAATGTCTCAGGGCCGTGCCCAGTATTCAATGCAATTTGATCATTATGCTCCTGTACCTTCTGCGGTCTCAAAAGAGATCCAGGAAAAGTACGCGGGCTAAATAGAAATTTAAAATTAACCTGATGCGTGGAGAAGGTTCCACGCCAACGGATGGAGAAGCCAAATGGCAAAAGAAAAGTTTGAACGTAACAAGCCGCATTGTAACATCGGCACGATTGGTCACGTTGACCATGGCAAGACGACATTGACAGCTGCGATCACCAAGTATTTTGGTGAGTTTAAAGCTTATGACCAGATTGATGGCGCTCCTGAAGAGCGTGCACGTGGTATCACGATTTCTACCGCTCACGTTGAGTATGAGACAGAGAACCGTCACTACGCTCACGTTGATTGCCCAGGTCACGCTGACTACGTCAAGAACATGATCACCGGTGCTGCCCAAATGGATGGCGCTATTTTGGTTTGTTCAGCAGCCGATGGTCCTATGCCTCAGACCCGTGAGCACATTCTGCTTGCCCGTCAGGTTGGTGTTCCAGCGATCGTTGTTTTCCTGAACAAGGTTGATCAGGTTGATGATGAAGAGCTTCTTGAGCTTGTTGATATGGAAGTTCGTGAACTTCTATCTTCTTATGAGTTCCCGGGTGATGATATTCCAATCGTCAAGGGTTCTGCTTTGGAAGCGATTGAAAAAGAAGGCACAGAAATTGGTGAGACAGCAATTCGTGAGCTAATGGCTCAGGTTGACACTTACATCCCACAGCCAGAGCGTCCGGTTGATCAGCCGTTCCTGCTTCCGATTGAAGATGTATTCTCAATCTCGGGTCGTGGTACTGTTGTAACTGGCCGTGTTGAGCGTGGTATTGTTAATGTTGGTGACGAGATTGAAATCGTTGGCGTTAAGGACACACAGAAAACAACTTGTACGGGCGTTGAAATGTTCCGCAAGCTTCTTGATTCAGGTCAGGCTGGCGACAACATTGGTGCCTTGATCCGTGGTATTGACCGCGAGCAGGTTGAGCGTGGTCAGGTTCTTTGTAAGCCTAGTTCAGTTAAGCCGCACACAAAGTTTACTGCAGAAGCATACATTTTGACTAAAGATGAAGGCGGTCGTCACACACCATTCTTCACAAACTATCGTCCACAGTTCTACTTCCGTACAACAGACGTAACTGGCGTATGTCAGCTACCTGCTGGTACTGAAATGGTGATGCCAGGCGATAACGTTGAGATGGAAGTTGAACTTATCGTGCCAATCGCGATGGAAGAGCGTCTACGCTTTGCTATCCGTGAAGGCGGTCGTACCGTCGGCGCCGGCATCGTTGCAACAATCATTGAGTAAGTACCGTAAGGTCGAATATGGCTCTAGGTTCTTGCTTATATCTGGCGCCGCCGGATTCACATATGGTTTAAACGGAAAATATTCCGTTTAAACGCGGCGCCGGTATCGTTGCAACAATCATAGAGTAAGTATAGTTGGGTCGAATATGGCCCTACGTTCTAGATTTTGTTAATTTGATTTTATAAAAGGCGGGTCAATTGATCCGCCTTTTAACTTGAACTTTTGGTATTCATCACCAATTTCAGGTCATAACAGGGATTCTATCTATATTCTGGAATGCATTTATTCGTCTTACTAACGATGGTGGTTTGGCGAATGCAGGTAATATTGCCTTGTCACTCTTGCTGTCGCTGTTTCCTTTCATGCTTTTGATTGCAACGCTTGCCAATATTTGGGGCGATCCTAAATTATTGGAGTCGGTATTGGAGCTTGTCTTCAGTCATTGGCCGGCAGGAAGTGCCAAACCGATTGCTGAACAAGTTAAAATTGTCCTGGGGCAGGCGAGTGGTGAGTTGTTCTCGTTTACGACTGCCGTCGCTCTTGTTTTGGCTACAAACGGTGTAGAAAGCGCCCGTGATGGTCTCAACAGAGCCTATAAGTTTACGGAAAACAGAAACTTTGTTTGGCGACGCCTACAGGGTTGTTTGTTTGTTTTTGTCGGAGCGCTTGGTTTAATGGTGGCAGCCTTTATCCTGGTTGGCACGCCGATTGTGTGGTCGTTTTTGGTATCCAATTTTGAAACTCTTCGGCAATTCACATTTACCGTTGGGCTTGTGCAATACGGTCTTGCGGCAGGGATATTGATCCTGATCCTGTTTTGTTTCCATTACTTTTTGCCCGCAGGCAAACTTGGCTTTGGTGATTTGCTTTGGGGTATAGCCTTAACCATCATTGGTATTTTTATTGGTTCAAAACTGTTTGCATTCTATCTGCAGACATTTGCCAATTATACAGCGCTTTATGCAGGGCTAGGGGGCGTTATGATTGCGATTGTTTATCTTTATTGTCTGTCTGTGCTGATATTATTTGGTGCAGAATTTAACGCTACTTTGGCTGAATATCGAAAGTCGCAACTTTCTGCTTGAAAAATAATTGGAAGAGACCTAGTAAGAGGTTTCTTGGCACCATGTGCATCAAGGGGTGTAGCTCAGCTGGTAGAGCGTCGGTCTCCAAAACCGAATGTCGTAGGTTCGATTCCTATCGCCCCTGCCATTTCTCTTAAATTGTTATACTCCGAGTCCTTGAAAATCTGATTATTTGGGGTTGACGTTTCAGG
>JAALLB010000116.1 GCA_011087745.1 Hyphomicrobiales bacterium
CATAGCCCACCCTTATCAGAGATAAATCCTGAAATCAACTTGGCATTACCGTTTTCAAAATTGTTGGTTTCTATGGTTTCTTTTCCCTTAATGGCTGGTGCTTATCACGAAGATTCCATTCGACCGTGAATGGGTTGATTTTCTATGATGGATTAAAGAAGTTTTTTGTCAGAGAGATATCATGCGCGCATTTGTTACCAAATTGACCAGCACAGCAATTCTAACGGCATCAATGTTTTACGCTACAATTTCCTATGCAGAAACCGAAGTTGTTGCAAAAGCAAGACTGCTTTTTGATCAGGAACAGTATTCGAAACTGGACGAGACTCTTGCCTACTTCAAAAAGCGTAACTCATTGGATAGCGTTGGCGCCCTGATTTTGGCAATACGGTTCGCCCCAAATGTGCCCGGGATTACAGATACACTGGCAGCGATTACCGGTGAGGATCATGGCAGAGACTTGAACGATTGGATGTTATGGCAAGAACGTAATCCTCAAATAAAGCCGTTTGAAGGGTTCAACCAAATTCATGCGGATATCCATAAAAACATTGATGGCAACTTCCAACTCTTTTTGGGCGGTGATCGCGAATATAACATCAGGGTTGAAGAAATTACTTGGGGAGGCGTTACAAAAGACGGCATTCCAGCACTTACCAATCCAAAGTTGATGTCCATAGAAGAAGCAACCTATATGGAGCCGCAAAACCTTGTATTTGGTGTAAGTATCAACGGCGATGCACGAGCTTATCCGCTGCGAATACTGGATTGGCACGAAATGTTTAATGATGTGGTTGGCGGTGTGCCTGTCAGCCTTGCCTACTGCACTTTATGCGGATCAGGTATTTTGTATGAAACGAAACTGGAAGGCTTTCCGCATCCACTAACTTTGGGGTCGTCAGGGTTTTTATATCGATCAAACAAGCTGATGTACGATACTTACACCCATTCATTGTGGAACCAGTTTACAGGTAAGCCAGTTTCGGGCCCTTTGGCAAATTCTGGTATTGAATTAAAGGTACGGCCGATTGTGATAACTACCTGGGAAAAATGGCAGAAAGAAAATCCGTCTACAAAAGTGATTTCGATTGATACTGGCTATAATCGCAATTACGGCACTGGCGTTGCCTATAAGCAATATTGGGAAAGTCCTGACCTTATGTTCCCAGTGCAGGTTGATACATCAGTTCATAAAGCAAAAGACTATGTATTCTCTCTACGTGATGGTGCCGTAAAGAAAGCTTGGCCACTCAAGTTCTTCAAAGGTGGAAAAGTCATCAATGACAAGGCAGGTTCTCAAACACTTGTGCTGATAGGTGATCAGGCAAGCCGAACTGTCCGCGCTTTCAATTCGAATGGTATCGAATTTACCCACACTAATGACCCTTCAAAAGTTACAGGTGCTGGTAAAACCTGGACAGTTTCAGAAGCCGCATTAACGGCAGATGATGGGACCAAACTTGATCGCCTCGCCGGTCATATTGGTTTTTGGTTTGCCTAGGAGAATTACTACGGCGAGACCGGTGAAGTTGCCAAACTAAATTGATGTTTTTGAATGGCAATAAAAGACTAGCAATTGCATCCATTTTACCCTATATGAACCCAAGAACGAGCTTAACGGCTCGTTTCTTATATTTTGGCCCTTGCTGGACGACATCTTGGCAATGGGCGACAGACTAACTCTCGAAAACCAAACGGTTTTCTACAATAGAAAGAAAAGCCGATGTCGATTACGCCAGAGCGCAAAGCTGAGCTCGTAAAAGAATATGCAACAAATCCAAGTGATACAGGTTCTCCAGAAGTACAAGTTGCGGTTTTAACAGAACGCATCAAAAACCTGACAGAGCACTTTAAAGGCCACAAAAAAGACAACCACTCACGTCGTGGTCTTTTAAAAATGGTTTCTCAACGTCGCCGCCTTCTTGATTATACAAGAGCAAAAGACGAAGAGCGTTATAAGTCTCTTATCACTCGTCTCGGCATCCGCCGATAAAGAATTCCGGCGCGGACTTTCAAAGTCTGCGCCGTTTTCGCTTATAGTGGCCTCAACCGTGTGACCACAAAAAGCGCAACACGTAACTGGCTCGAATATTGGGCAGGATTACAAGCGGTTCATCCCTTCAAATCAGAACCTCTTGTTGTCTTGCCCTTAGACATAAAAGCCAGCAATTCACACGGCAAAAAAGCGCGTTGTTAATGTTCGAGAAAGTACAGCGCGTATGTATGTTATTAAGGACAATTTATGTTTGATCATCATTTAGTAGAAATCGAATGGGGCGGCCGCCCGCTTACCATCGAAACAGGTAAAATTGCACGTCAGGCCGATGGCTGCGTGCTCGTCACTTATGGCGAAACAACTGTTATGTGTGCAGTCGTATCCGACAAGGCTCCAAAGCCAAGTATGGATTTCTTCCCGCTAACAGTAAACTACATCGAAAAAGCCTATGCAGCTGGTAAAATACCAGGTGGCTTCTTTAAGCGTGAAGCACGCCCATCAGAAAACGAAACATTGGTATGTCGTTTGATCGACCGCCCAATTCGTCCACTTTTTGCAAAAGGCTACAAGAACGACACACAAGTAACTTGTATGGTTATTTCACACGATCTTGAAAATAACCCGGATATCGTTGCAATGATTGCAACATCAGCGGCACTTGCTATTTCTGGTGTCCCTTTCCAGGGCCCAATCGCCGGCGCTCGCGTTGGTTTGATTGATGGCGACTATGTACTCAACCCGAACATCGATGAAATGGACGAGTCTGATCTCGATCTGGTTGTTGCTGGTACAAGCGACGCGGTATTGATGGTGGAGTCAGAAGCAAAGGTTCTTTCCGAAGAAGTTATGCTTGGCGCTGTAATGTTCGGTCATGAAGAATTCCGGCCAGTAATTGAAGCAGTTGCTCAACTTGCTGAAAAGGCTGCAAAGCCAATGCGCGAGCATGTGGAGCCTGATAATTCTGACCTGTACAAAAAAGTTGTGAAGCTTGCAGGTAAAGACATCGAAAAAGCTTACAAGATTTCAGACAAGCAAGAACGTTATGAAGCGCTTGATGCTGCCAAAGCAAAAGCGAAAGAAGAGTTCCTTACTGAAAAATTTACTTCTGATGAAGCAAATGTTCTTGGAGAAGTCTTCAAGGAAGCACAAGCTAATGTGGTTCGTGGCTCAATTATCAAAACTGGCAAACGCATCGACGGTCGTGACATTTCAACAGTCCGTCAAGTCGTTGCTGATGTTGGCGTTCTACCACGCACACACGGTTCTGCAGTCTTTACACGTGGTGAAACACAGGCACTTGTTGTTGCAACATTGGGTACATCAGATGATGAGCAAATGATTGATGCACTAACTGGTACGTATAAAGAAAACTTCATGCTGCATTACAATTTCCCTCCATATTCTGTTGGTGAAACAGGCCGCATAGGCTTCACCAGCCGTCGTGAAATTGGTCATGGTAAGCTGGCTTGGCGTGCAATACGTGCTGTTCTTCCTTCGAAAGAAGAATTCCCGTACACACTTCGTGCTGTATCAGAGATCACAGAATCAAATGGCTCATCATCAATGGCTTCTGTTTGTGGTACATCTCTGGCATTTATGGATGCAGGCGTTCCAATGAAAGCACCGGTTGCCGGTATTGCAATGGGTTTGATTAAAGAGGGTGATGACTTCGCAGTTCTTTCAGATATCCTTGGTGATGAAGATCACCTTGGTGACATGGACTTTAAAGTTGCAGGTACTGCAGAAGGTCTGACTTCTCTTCAAATGGATATCAAAATTACGGGCATCACAGAAGAAATTATGAAGATTGCTCTTGAGCAAGCCAAAGGCGGTCGTGAAACTATTCTTGGCGAAATGGCAAATGCATTGACTGAAGGTCGTGCTGAACTGGGTGAATTTGCACCGCGCATCGAAAGCTTCAAAATTCCAACGGATAAAATTCGTGAAGTAATTGGTTCAGGCGGTAAAGTTATTCGCGAGATTGTTGAAAAGACTGGCGCTAAAGTTTCAATCGAAGACGATGGTACTGTAAAAGTTGCTTCATCTTCTGCAAAAGAAATTGATGCCGCTGTAACTTGGATCCGTTCAATTACTGATGATCCGGAAGTTGGTGAAATCTATGAAGGTACGGTTGTTAAAACTGTAGACTTCGGCGCATTCGTAAACTTCTTTGGCGCTAAAGATGGTCTTGTGCACATCTCTCAACTTGCAAACGAACGCGTTGCAAAGACAACTGACGTCATCAATGAAGGTGATAAAGTTTGGGTCAAGCTAATGGGCTTTGATGATCGCGGTAAAGTTCGCCTTTCAATGAAAGTTGTTGACCAGGAAACTGGCAAGGAAATTGAAAAAGAAGAAAACGACAGCTAAGTCAATTATGCTATTTGTTATTAAGGCGGGGCAAAATTTTGCGCCGCTTTTTTTGTTGCCAATTGTTCCGTTTTTAAGCAGATTGGTTTGGGGTTGAATTTTTTTTTGCTAGGGGAAAAAATGAAACATTTTGTATCTATTGGTTCTGTTATATTTGGACTATTTTTATTGGCAGCTTGTCAGACACTTTCGAAAGAAGAATGTGTTGTGGCTGATTGGCGAGTGATCGGTGAACAAGATGGATCTGCCGGTCATTCACCACAAGATCGATTTGGAAAACATGTTCAAGCGTGTGAAAAAGCAGGTGTTCTGCCAAACCAAACCTTGTGGAATGAAGGTTACCAGCTGAGATTGAGAAGATTTTGTACACCCCTCAGCGGACTGGCGCATGGTCAGAAAGCTGGAAACTACAACAACATTTGCCCGATAGAATCTGCCGCTGGTTTCAGGTCTGGCTATGAGTTGGGTTTAAAGCAAAGACGCAAACGAGATGATATTGCCTCAATCAAGCGTCGGATTAGCTCAGCTCAATCAACTATTTTGACCAACGAAACGTTAATTGAACAGGGCAAGATCGACCAAAAAGAAGCAGAGTTAGATCGTGTTGATGACGAAGTCAGCAATTTTCAGTACAATCCATTAATTCAATCCAACTAATTTTGTTGGTGTGGGTTACCATTTATTTTTGAGAGTTTTATGAAGCCTGATTACAAAGATGCACTTGTCCTCGCCCTTGATCGCGGGATTGCAGAACCAACGGGCAAGTGGAGCATGTTCAACGGTGTCGCTTTGCATGGCCTCGAAGATGAATGGAAACAGGTTCTTTCTTGCGAACAAGGTTCAAGACCAGAGTTTCTCAAATTGCAGCAATCTGGGTGTTCGGTGGTCGCAAAATTTGAAGAAGATGCGGAATGCACTGGCTCAATTGTGCTTGCTGGCCGCAATCGCAAAGTAAACGAAGCCAACATCATTCGCGCCTAGAATACATGCAATGAGGGTGGGCAGATAATTATTGCTGGTGATAAAACAGCAGGCATTGGGTCACTGCGAAAATGGGTACCTCAAAAAACTGAAATTACTGATAGTTTTTCGAAATATCATGCGGTTATTTTTTGGCTCACCAAAATTGGAGCACAGTGGGAAAAGCAAGTTCTTGCTAAAGAAGTCCATGGCTACCAACTGGCAGAAGGTATGTTTTCCAGCGATGGTCCGGATAAAGGATCTAAACTTCTGATTGAGCATTTTGACAAACGCATCGGCGGTCCAGTGGCAGACTTGGGTGCGGGATGGGGCTTTCTGTCAAATGAGCTCTTAAAGAGAACAGCTAAAGTGACTGAACTTGCACTTTATGAAGCCGATTATCTTTCACTTGAAGCAGCAAAGAAGAATGTGAAATCTGATGAAGGATTAATTCCATCATTTCAATGGTGTGATTTAACTTCTGAATTCAAGAAGAAACCCTACCAATGGGTCATTATGAACCCGCCTTTTCATTCTGCCCGATCAGCTGATCCGGAATTGGGAAAAAGGTTTATCCAAACGGTATTGCCAAGTTACCGAACGTTGAATGAGAAAGTGCGGTTAAGGGT
>JAALLB010000117.1 GCA_011087745.1 Hyphomicrobiales bacterium
TGTCTTGCCACCGCAATCAACGGTTCGTGCATACGTATTGGAAACTGAGCCTTTACAAACTTCACGCCTGCCTCAACACAAGCTTGAAAATCATCCCGCAAGCGATGTTTTCCTACACCTCCGCCAGAGACTTGCGTGTTGCGCAACGGAATTCCGCCAAACGACAACCAGCTCGCCTTCTTTGGCAACTGTAGACCACCTTGTAATGTGTTTTACATGCTCCCTGAAATCGCCTACGATATGTGGCATCAGTTCCAGTGCAGCATTATAACTGTAGTTACCTTTTGAACGCACCGAACCACCCGCGCAATTTAAAAATCGTTTCAATTGGCTTTGGGCATGGTGTAATCGTCCCGCACTTGCCCACCCATAAAAACCGGCAAAAATGGCATTGTTACCGTAATCAGTTCGAACTCTGTTTACTTCATTAGCGACGAGATCAAATGCCTTATCCCAGCTCACTTCGACAAATTTCTCTTCGCCGCGCTTGTTATTATTGTGAGTTGGGCCGTTTTCCAAATAGCTCTTGCGAACGCTGGGTCTTAGCACTCTTGCGCTACCCTTAAGGCTGCTAACAATGTTCTCATTGATCCGGGAAGGGTCATTGTCTCCCTTGTGTGGGTCAACACTAATTAATTGGTCGTTTTCCAGCCGAGAGACACCAGCCCCCCAATGGTTCGCGGTGAGTTGGCTCTTTTTCATTTATGCAACTTTCGGAAGGCCTCTTACCTCTCCTTCGCACAAGACCTCTGCGTCGTATGCTTTCCGTGCAAATACCTCACGCACCATTGGCTCAAAATAATCCAGTGATTTCATATCGCAATCAGGATCAAAGCTTGATTGGTCCCAACGCTCACAAAAATCAGCACAGGTTTGGAAATACGCATGATCTTTGTATTTTTGGCGTTCTTCTGGGTCCCAACCCAAATGATGGGCGTAGTATAGCATCTGGAATAGACCGTGATGTTCTACGGTCCATGATACTTCATCGCGAACAAACGGGCGGATGATTTCAGCGGCAAACCGATCATGATTTTGCGGCGCTAATCCATCACCAATATCGTGCAAGAGTGCTGCTACGATCCAGTCGGTATCAGCACCATCATTCTCTGCACGGGTTGCGGACTGAAGGCCATGCTCAAGGCGGGTGATTTTATATCCTGCCATGGTCTCCTCTGCCTGCATGCGCAATTCACGCATGATACGATCCGCAGTCATTGCCAGATAGGGTTGCTCCATCTTGTGAAGCAACTCATAATCTTCTTTTGTGCCGTCTTTCATCTGAGTAAAAGAAACTGTGGGTTCGTTCATAATTTCCTCCAGAACTTGCAAATCTGATGACAGATTGATACGGGCAATAGGAAAGAACAAGTGTTTTTTGCGACACTTTGAATTTTGACCGTATTTTTAGAGGGAATATCATGGCCAAGAAAGCAGCTTCTGATCACGCTATTACAACCCAATCTCTGCTGGGGAGTGGTAATGACTCCACTTTTTCAGGCGTTATGTCATTTATGCGTCGCAAATATACCAAGGATGTTGTCGGCGCGGACATGGTGGTTTGGGGCATTCCTCTTGATACCTCGGTCACAAACCGCCCTGGAACCCGTTTCGGGCCAAACGCAATCAGGCGTGCCTCTTGTATTTTGGATGCAGACCCGCAATACCCTTTTCATCTGGACCCTTTTGAAACGTTGGCAGTTGCTGATTATGGTGATTGTTCCATGAGCACCAATAGAGTTTGGGAAAATCCGGAACGTATCGAGAATGAAGCAAAATCAATTCTTGATACCGGAGCTTATCTTCTTTCATTGGGTGGTGATCATTATGTAACGTGGCCGCTTCTAAAAGCGCATGCTGAAAAACATGGACCTTTGGCCTTGATTCAGTTTGATGCGCATCAGGATACATGGGAAGACGAAGAGGATGTTATTGACCATGGCAGCTTTATTACGCGTGCCGTAAAAGATGGAATTATCGACCCGGATAAATCCATCCAAATTGGTATTCGAACACATGCGCCAGAAGACTATGGAATTGAAATTATCTACGGTGATGAAGTTGAAGAAATGACAACTGAAGCCATTGCTAATCAAATTAAACGCCGTGTTGGAGAAGGTCCAGTGTATCTCACCTTTGATATTGATTGCCTCGATCCGGCCTATGCCCCAGGTACTGGCACTCCTGTTGCAGGTGGTCCATCATCGGCCAAGATGCTAGGCGTCTTACGCAAGCTTGGTAGCCTTAACATTGTTGGTTCAGATGTTGTGGAAGTTGCACCTGCCTACGACCATGCAGATATCACAGCCATTGCAGGTTCCATGGTAGCAATGTATATGGTTTGTTTACAGGCGGAAAAACGAATTGAGGGTTAAAAACCCGCTTTCAAATTGATTCGTTTTGTCGACATAACACACTGAAATTATTAAAATATCTTGGAAAAACAATGAAACTAGGCATTTTCATCGATGGAGAACATGGCACAACCGGCTTGCAAATACGCGAGCGGCTGGCAAAACGTGATGATATTAATATCTTGTCGCTGGCAATGGAAGGTCGCCGCGATGCAGATAAGCGCCGCGAGATGCTTGGTTCGTGTGATGTAGCCATTTTATGCCTACCCGATGCTGCAGCTATTGAAGCAGTTAAGCTGATTGAGGAAACGGGCAATACAAGTTGCACGGTTATTGATACATCCACAGCGCATCGTAGCCATCCTGAATGGGCATTTGGTTTTGCAGAACTTGATAAAGACCAGACTGAGAAAATTAGGTCTTCAAAACGCATTAGCAATCCAGGTTGTTATTCAATCGGTGCAATCGCAATTCTGAAGCCTTTGATTGATGCCGGGATAATGGCAGCTGATTGCCCCATCACCATTAATGCTGTTTCTGGTTATACAGGCGGCGGCAAACAATTGATTGCGCAGATGGAAGATAGCGCTAACGATGATCATATCGAAACATCGTTTCATCTTTATGCGATGACCCTACAGCATAAACATGTTCCCGAGATTATGGCGCGTGCAGGTTTAACCAAACGCCCGATCTTCATGCCAAGTGTTGCACGTTTTGCCCAAGGCATGTTGGTTTCCATTCCACTTCATCTTGATCAATTGAACGGTGCAAACAATTCAAAAATTCATACTGCTTTGGATGCCCATTATTCAAACAGTGAGTTTGTTGATGTTGCCTCGATTGAAGAAACCAATTCAACGGGACAAATCAAGCCTGAAGACTACGCTAATCGTAATGATATGAAACTTTGGGTTTTTGGTGACGATAAGAATGGCCATGTTAATCTGGTTGCACAGTTGGACAACCTTGGAAAAGGTGCATCAGGCGCTGCAGTGCAAAATCTCGAATTGGTTTTGAGTTAAAAAGCTGTATAACGGGCAAATTTAACGCCGCGCCAATGCGCTACTGCAAACCCCAGAACAACAACTGCACCTCCTTGGTGAAATACCCCCCAATTTAGTGGGACTTGCAAAACCAGAGTGATTACACCTATCGCTGCCTGTCCAAGTGTTAGGACAGATAATACAATTGCTCGGCGCTTGTGCGTATTTCCTGAATTGGATTTTGCTGCCACCAACATTTGCGCCAGCACGAGTATTAAGAGTGCGTAGGCGCTCATTCTGTGAATAAATTGCACTGTCTTGGGATTTTCGAAGATATTAAGCCAGGCTGGTTCTTGTATCCACAAATCAGCGGGAATAATCACGCCATCCATTGTAGGCCAATCATTAAAGGCTAGCCCAGCATCAAGTCCCGCAACCAATGCACCCAGAAAAATTTGTAGCATAATCGCAAAAACTACAATGGGCGCAAACTTAGAAACCGCCTCGTTTACAGGTTCATCACTATGTAATGCCAGCGAACGCGCCAGCCACATTGTGTAAGCAAAAAGAATACAGGCCAACGTCAAATGCGCTGCCAAACGATATTGGCTAACATCAACTCTCTCCGTAAGGCCGGAACTCACCATCCACCAGCCGATAAAACCTTGAAAACCACCCAAAACAAATAAAACAAGAAGACGCGGTTTAATCCAGTTTTCCAACCGTCCGGTCACCCAGAAAAAAATCAGGGGAAAAAACACCGCCAGGCCAATAAAACGTCCTAAAAATCGATGCGCCCATTCCCACCAATAGATGAATTTGAATTCATCCAAACTCATACCCTTATTGATCAATTGATATTCTGGAATTTCTCGATATTTCTCGAAGGCTACCTGCCATTCTGCAGTATTCAATGGCGGAATGGCTCCAAGCAACGGTTTCCACTCAGTAATTGACAGGCCAGAATCGGTAAGCCGCGTTGCGCCACCCACGATAACCATCACAAAAATCAGAAAACACACGAAATACAACCAATTGCGAACCTGTGCCCCATGTTGGTTGTTAATTTCGATTGAATAATAATTATTATCAGTTGCTACTGTCAAAACTCACCTCAAGATCAATATGCTTAAATTGCATTCAACGGCAGTTTTCTCAAGTGCCTATCTGCGTGACAAGCGGTCGCGCAACTCTTTGATTGATTTAGTAGCTCAATGCAATATTAAGAACATGAAACAATGCAGAACCAAGAACATGAAACAAAGAACACGTAAATTATTTGGAACAGTCTTCATCGTAGTTATAGCGATGCTTTATGCTGTCATCTCTACGACGATTGCGGCAGCAAAGCTGTCAGATGCCGGTGGATGGACCCATTTGGCTTATTTCTTCTTTACCGGGTTGCTTTGGATAGTACCTGCAATGCTCATCATCAACTGGATGTTAAAACCAGATAAAGAGCCAAAAGACACTTAGGTCACATTTAATTTTTTGCCGCGATTATTAATTCTTGTTGGAATGCCAGAGAGTAAGGTGTTCACATATCGCTTTGACTGATGATTTCCGTTTAAAGATACCCGCGGCAAAGCAGTCATATGATGTTCATGCTCTGGGAAAATTACACCGTGACGCGTTGTGGTAGCAGTTAAAAAGCCCAACTCTTTAGCCAATTCAAATTCCCTTGATCCTGCAACCTCCACAAACCCATACGGATAAGCCAAGTGTTGTGGTTCATAACCAATTTTCTTGGTTAGAATTTTTCGACTCTCAACGATTTCGTGCTTTGCGTCATCAAGTGGCAATTTTGAAAGCGCATAGTGATTAATTGTATGCGCACCCAAGGTGCACAAAGGGTCTTTGGAAAGAGCAATTACCTCATCCCAGTTCATCAAACTCTCTCTGACATGACCTTCACAGTCAAAACTATAAGCCTTGCAGAACTTGGCAACTATCTCACGTTGCACGTATTGATCGGTTTCCACCAACAAATTGTACATCAAGAATTTATATGCTGTTCTTTTCTTTTCTGTCGTTGAAACATCAAATTCCTTGCGACCTGTTGCCAAATCTATTGAGATCTTCTTTTGCGCAGCGATAATATGTTCAATATCCTCCCACCACAAAGGTGCTTTGGCTTCTGTCAATCCAGGAGCGATATAAATGGTATATGGCACCTGTTGGCGCCTGAAAACTGGCACAGCATTTGTCAAGTTATCCCGGTATCCATCATCAAGAGTGATACTCAAATACGGCTTTGCACCTACATTATCTTTGGGATTTGCAATACGCTTTGCTACTTCATCCATGGTAATAAAATCATACCCTGAAGTTTTCAGATCTAGAATTGTCCGATCTAGAAACTCTGGTGAAGCTGACAAGTGGTGATTTGGTGAGAATAGTGTTTTCTTTACTGTTTGCACCCGATGCAACATCAATATAGAATCTGAACCTCCAAGATGACGTGCCATCAAACTTTGGATGCCTGAAAAATACAACGAATTTAGTATAATTTTACGCCACATAAATTTTCGTCGGTTTCTTAAATAAATTGCAAAATCGTATTATACCCATCCTACTCCAAAACCCGAATGTTTTGGTGTGATATGATACGA
>JAALLB010000118.1 GCA_011087745.1 Hyphomicrobiales bacterium
TCAGGGCAATCCAACTCGGATACACGATGGCGAAAGATGTGTGAATCGAGTAGCAGTAATGCGGGGGAGTAGGAAAACTTCCGAGTCCTTTGGCAGTTTTTTTGACCACGCATCCCGGTAGATCACGCCGTCCACTGCAACGGCGATCCCTTTGTCCACGAAAGATTTAAGGCCAGGATATTGTTCTTCGAGTTTGCGAAACAACTCCCGAATATCACTGGCCTCAATTTCCAGGGTCGGCTTTCCTCCTACCGCTGCGCTGAGGGATCCCCACAGCGTAACGGCAACCATTAGTTCTTCTCTGCGTTTAGCGCTGCCAAGATACGTGGCGGTGACATTGGGATATGGGTCATGCGAACGTTTGCGGCATTTGAAACTGCATTGGCAACAGCTGCAAGAGGCGGCACGATTGAGGTTTCACCAACACCGCGCACCCCGTAAGGGTGATTTGGATTTGGTATTTCCAGAATTTTCGTGTCGATCATCGGCAGGTCAGAACACACCGGAATACGGTAATCAAGGAAGCCTGAGTTTTGCAGTCTTCCATCATCACCATAGATATATTCTTCATTGAGTGCCCAGCCTATGCCCTGTGCAGCACCGCCTTGGTACTGGCCTTCGACATAGGTTGGATGAACCGCTTTACCGGCATCTTGAACCACTGTGTAACGCAACACCTTGGTTGCTCCGGTTTCCGGATCAACTTCAATGTCACAAATGTGGGTAGCAAAAGAAACGCCAGCCCCGTCTGCAACCAATTCGCTGTGTCCAGCTATTGGCCCGCCGGTATTTCCTGCAGCAGCTGCAATATCCTTGACGGAAAGTTTAGGAAGATTTCCGTATTTCTTTCCCTTGGCAACGGCATGGCCATTTTCCCACTCAACATTCTCAACAGGAATATCCCAGGTTTTTGCAGCCCGCTCTTTCATGACAGAAACAGCATTTCGTGCAGCTGATATGGTTGCGATCGAAGATGAAAATGTACCACGGCTACCATCAGTCATATCATTATAACCAAGAGTGGAAGTGTCAGCGACAACAGCCTTGATATGCTTGTACGGAATGCCAAGTTCTTCTGCAGCAATCAGTGAAAGAGAGGCTCGTGAGCCGCCCACATCAATGGTTCCAACTGAAATTGTTGCAGTGCCATCAGCGCCGATATTCAGGGTTGAACAGGTCTGGCCACCAAAGTTAAACCAAAAGCCACACGCCATCCCGCGTCCCTGGTTTTTACCAAGCGGTGCTTTCATGTGTGGATGTCTTTTTACCGCTTCCAATGTTGGTCCGATACCAATTGGACCATAGACAGGACCGTAGGAAGATTTTGAACCTTCCTTGGCCGAGTTCTTGATGCGGAATTTAACTGGATCCATGCCAAGCTTATGGGCCAATTCATCAATTGCGCTTTCCACTGCAAATGCAGCCATTGGCGCAGAAGGGGCCCGGTAAGCAGCTGTCTTCGGTCTGTTGACCAGAACTTCATTACCGATTGTTTTTACGTTCTTGAGATCATAACACGCAAAAGAAGTCATTGCCCCTAGCTCTGCCCACATGCCCGCATATGGGCCGCAAGAATAGCGCAGGGTTGCTACAGCTGCAGTAATTACGCCGTTTTTATCAGCGCCAATTTTTACATCAATCGATGTAGCACTTGCAGGACCAGAAGCACGGAATACTTCATCACGCGTCATGGTCAATTTAACCGGACGGCCAGCTTTTCTGGAAAGCGCAAGCGCAACCGGCTCACTCCACACGTGGGTTTTACCACCAAAACCGCCACCAATTTCAGAAGCGGTTACACGCAATTTTGAAACATCAAGGCCAAGCAGGTCAGCACAGTTTTGTCGGTAAACAAAATGCCCCTGCGTACAAACCCACAAATCTGCAGACCCGTCTGAACTGACGTTTGCCACACATGCATGCGGCTCAATATAGCCCTGGTGTGTCTGTTCGGTTTTATAGTTACGTTCAACGATGAAATCTGCACTCTTAAAACCCTTGTCCGTATTACCATGGCCATATTGCGAAACGTTCGCGATATTTGAAGGTTTGGTTGGCTTAGGATCAACGCCGCCTGTAACCAGTTTTTCCTGGATGAGAGGGGCTTTTGGGTCAACCGCCTGATCAACATCTGTGACATGCGGCAGTATTTTGTAATCGACTTTGATTAGCTTTAAAGCCTGTTTGGCGGTTTTTGCATCAATTGCAGCAACGGCGGCCACTGCGTGACCATCATACAATGCTTTTTTACGAGCCATACAATTATCGAGAATGTCATATAGATCACTATCACCACCTGTCAGATCTGGAAGGTCGGCAGCAGTGATCACTGCTTTAACACCTTTCAGTTTTTCAGCTTTTGACGTATCGATCTTCTTGATTTTTGCATGCGCATGAGGGCTTCTTAAAATGAGGCCAATCAATTGTCCTGGCATGTTGAAATCTGCGCCATATCTGGCACGTCCTGTAACCTTATCCACCCCGTCAGGACGATCTGGGCGTGTGCCAACAGACTTAAATTTTTTGGCTGAGTAACTTGCATCAAATTCCATGATCAGACTCCCTTCATTTCTTTGACTGTGTCTTGCATAGCACGCACGATTTTATCGTAACCCGTGCAACGGCAAAGGTTTCCGGCCAATCCAAAGCGAATTTCTTCTTCGGTTGGGTTGGGGTTTCTTTCCAGCAAGTCTTTGGCTGCTATCAAAAACCCTGGTGTACAGATGCCGCATTGAAGGGCAGCATGCTCAATGAATTTTGTTTGTAGAGGATGAAGCTCTTCCCCATTTGCCATGCCCTCAATGGTTTCGATCTCACATCCATCCGCTTCTGCTCCCAAAACCAGGCATGAGCAGACCAGGCGCCCGTCAAACATGACACTGCACGCACCGCAATCGCCGGTTCCGCAACCTTCTTTGGCTCCGGTGAGTTCAAGGCGGTCCCGGAGCACGTCCAGTAGGGTTTCTTCAGCTTGGCAAAGATACTCAACATCATCACCGTTAATTGTAGTTGAAACTGCTATCCCTGACATTATTTTGCTCCTGCACGTTTATAGGCGATTTTCGCGGCTCGTTTTGCCAATACACCTGAAACTTCTTCTCTAAATTCAATGGTGCCTCGTTTGTCGTCAATTGGCGAACACGCCTTTGAACATGCGGCTGCCAGATTTTCCATTGCGGCTTTTTCCAGTTTTGTGCCGATGATGGCCTTGGCTGCTTCTTTCACCAATAGAACAGTTGGTGCAACAGCTCCAAGTGCCACTCGTGCTGTTTTTACGACACCCTTTGCGTCCAGTGTAAGACTAACGCCTGCGCTAACGACCGCAATATCCATCTCTGTACGAGGAATAAAGCGCAGGTAAGCATCGCCAGAGTTCTTCGGACGTTTTTCAAGTTGGATGGAATCAATTATCTCGCCCTTTTTCAGCGATGTTCTTCCAGGTGCAGTGACAATTTTCTCCACCGCTACAGTACGTCTTCTGCCTGGACCGGCAATCACAGCTTTTGCACCTGCTGCTACCAATGCTGGTACACTGTCAGCAGCAGGGGAGGCGTTACATAAGTTACCGACCACAGTGCAGCGGCCCTGAACCTGTTTTGAACCGATTAAATTAGCAGCTTCGACGACGCCAGGCCATGCTTTCTTAAGTCCTGCGTGCTCACCCATGGCAGCACAGGGTACGGAAGCACCGATCGTAAAACCCTTGGCCGTTTTCTTGATTTCATTGAGGCTTTTGATGGATTTGATGTCGACAATCAAATCAGGCTCAACAAAATCACCCTTCATTTTGACCAAAAGGTCACTACCACCCGCTAAAATATGCGCGGACCCTTTCGCCTTAGACAAAATGTCAACCGCATCTTTTAGCGAACTTGGACGTTCGTATTGCATTATTTAGTTTCCTTTTAGCAGTAAATTTCTAAATTCTAATTCTACAGCGTTTCATCGCCATCCAGATAGACGGCAATTAAGCAGCCATTTGGAGAATGAGATGAGTGCTTGGTTCCTTTTTTTAGCCAAACAAGATCACCAGGGCCATAACGGGCACCATCATGATCAAAAATTTCACCCTCGAGCATTAGGAATTCTTCATCGCTCAGATGTTCATGCGCAACAGTCGTTTCACCTGGAGCCATGCGATAGACGTGAAACCCTGAGCCTAGCGGCTTGGACTTGTTCAACTGTAATACTGAACCATTTTCTATTCCGTCACTTAGAAAGGGAATATATTCGGCATCGTGTATGTTAACGACCCAGCGGTCATTCGCATCAATATGTTCTAATTCTGACATATTACCTCCCTCAATCGGCATTTTCAGAATGCCCTTAGTCTTTCCTGTATTCAACTATGCATATCTATGATTTCTTGAGCAACATCTTTCCCGCTTAAATATGCTCCGTGAACGGTAGCAAATGCATTTGGCATTGTTGCTTCACCTGCGAAAAAAATACAATCATTAATTGACTGGGCAAGTGTTTTCCTAGCATCAGCGCATCCAGGTGATGCGTAACTGTAGGCCCCAATGGTATTCGGATTGCTTCTCCAGGCCGTTTCGGTGGTTCCGCGTACATATTTGATTACATCATTACCAAACAGGGTTTTAAGCCCTTGCAAACAAAAGTCGGTCGCGGATCCATCACCTTCTTTTTCCAGCAGGTCTGCAAATCTGCCTGATACGAAACCCACAGCAAGGCTGGTATCATAAAAGCCGAAGAGATAAGAGCAAAATTCTTCACCCTGCTTGTGATAATCGGCCATGTATCCTTCATGCACTTCTTTCCAGGCAGGATCAAAATCCAATCCGATTTTATTGAGCAGGCCATTGGGTAACTGGCTGATAGATCTCAATTTTTCATCTGGCAAAGATGGAGTAAATTTGATCTTTTCAGCCGCGAGCACACCGGTTGATACGGTGACCACAAGATACTTGGCTCGAAGGGTGCCTTTTGGTGTTACGGCCGTCACGCCATCACCAGAGTAGTCAATGCTGGTGACCGGACAATCAAGTTCCACTCCAACATCAGAATGGATAGAAGCAATTAATGCTCCAAGCCCACCCGAAACAAGCCAATCCCCTTCGGTATCGGCATAGCGGGAAGAGTCTGCTGCAGAAGTTACATCTGAATCGCCACCAAGCATCTGCGGAACCCAATGTTTTGCCGTTTCTTTCCAACGTGATTCAGGTAGCGCATTTTCAATCGATATTTCAGTATTTTCGGCGCCAATTTCATTGATGATATCCCACATACCATAATTGTAACGGCCATAATCAGAGACTTCCTGTTCATCTAGCAAGCGATTGTTTATGAACGTTTTTTCCCAATACCATCGCTTTTTATGTAGATTAAGTCCATTGTCCAGCGCGATATCTGCAAGAGGATTAATTTCTGCAGAATGTAGCCATGATCCACCTCTATCAAAGGGTAGCTCAAAAACATCCGTGTCGGTGATACATCGCCCGCCAACATATTGATCGGCTTCCAGTACAGCGACCTCCAATCCTGCATCAATCAAGGTTTTTGCAGCTGAGAGACCGGCCGTTCCAGCACCGACAACAATGACATCAGGATTTTGCGGAAGAGATTTCATCGGTCTAATTTTCCATTCTCAAAGTGTTGTTCCATCGGAGCTTCAAGACCTTCGTGGCGGGTCAGTTTTATCGGGTCTTCAAGGTCAAACTTGCTGCACCGCCTATAGATTTCAAGCAGCTCGGCAGAAATGCGGCCTTGATTATAAAAATACATCGCCGCAGCATATCTGCCAGCACCAGAACCTGGTTCTCCAAGCTTTGAAAAGAGTTGTGCTTTTTGTTGCTCAAATTCAAAAGAGGCAACAGAGGAAATACTCACTATCAGGCTTCTTCAGTCAAGGATGTGCACAGTACTAGACGCTATTGGATAAGGCGTTGAATTGATTCATAAATGTGAT
>JAALLB010000119.1 GCA_011087745.1 Hyphomicrobiales bacterium
ATTTGGCGGTGTTGGGAATTCAAGCAGATATATTGCTTGAGCCAATGCAAAGAAATTCTTGCGCAGCAATAATTGCAGGTTGCTTGCAGGCGCAGGAGCGAGATGAAAATGCAATTGTGCTGGTATTGGCTGCTGACCATGCAATCAAAGATCAGGCCGGGTTTAATGCTACGATTTCAAATGCAGTAGAGGCCGCCAATCAAGGGTACCTAATTACATTTGGCATAGAGCCAGATTATCCTTCAACAGGTTATGGTTACATTCTACCTGATAGCAGCAACGCTATAGCTGGTGGCTCTTTAATATCGCAGTTTGTTGAAAAACCAGATGAAAGTTTAGCCAAGCAATATTTGGAAAAAGGCTATCTATGGAACAGCGGAAACTTCATGTTTCGAGCGGATAGTTTTTTGAAGGAAGCATCGCGGCTTGTGCCTGATATTGTCGATGCGGTCTCTAAAGCCCATGCGCTTAAGACGGCGGACCTTGATTTTTTAAGACTTGATGAGGTCTCTTTTGAACACTGTCCTTCGATCTCGGTTGATTATGCCATTATGGAAAAAACGAATAAAGCTGTTGTTTTTCCTGCAACCCATGATTGGTCTGATATTGGAACCTGGAATTCCGTCTGGCGTGACCTACCAAAGGATGCTGCCAATAATGCGGTGCTTGGAGATGCGGCAATAAAGGATAGCAAGAATAACCTTGTACATTCAGAAGGTCGGTTGACTACACTTGTTGGGGTGAATGATACTATTGTGGTGGTAACCAGGGATGCCGTTCTGGTAGGCGATCAATCGCAAAGTGAGTTGATCAAAGAGGTTGTTGGCGATTTAAATACATCAGGACGTGAAGAAGCGATTACGGCATTGCAGGTTCATAGACCTTGGGGAAATTACGAACAACTTGATAAAGGTGAAGGTTATCAAGTTAAGCGCATAGAGATAAAGCCAAATGGTGTGCTGTCTTTGCAAATGCATGAACACCGGGCAGAACACTGGGTTGTGGTACAAGGTCGCCCAGAGGTTACACTGGATGGGAATATTCATACGCTTGAACCAAATCAATCAATATATGTTCCGCTCGGCAGTGTGCACAGATTGGCAAACCGCGGTGACGAACCAGTTGTCATTGTTGAGGTTCAAACAGGTAAATATCTGGGCGAAGATGACATCATTCGTCTTGAAGATGATTATAACCGCGATATCTGAATCAGATTTTTAGTAAGTGTTTTAATTGCTTGAAATTAGCGGCAAACCAGGAGCAATTTCCGTGGTTTGTTTGGTTTCAGCAGGATGTTCTTTTTCATATTCGCGGCGCAGGCGACTGGTTTCATAGGATTGCTCGCGAAGTGCTTTTCAGTGTTTGCCTTGAGAGAACCAGGTTAGGCAAGCGCCGATGAGAGCGCCGATGATAAGCGTTGCGAATATGAAAACAAAAAATGGAAGTGAAATTGCGAATGCGGGTGCTTCTGTATTAAGCGGGTCCAGGCTGAATGTTACCCAATGCCGATTGGCAACGGATAAAAAGATTAAGACGATTGCTACTGGAACAACGAAAAATAGATTCAATAATTTACGCAAGTTTTTTATCCTTGAATACCGATAGGTATTTTATCTGTTAAGCCGCTCGCGAAGCTCTTTACCGGTTTTGAAAAATGGAACCCACTTTTCATCAACGCTAACCTGGTCACCCGTTTTGGGGTTTCTTGCGGTGCGCGCGGGTCTGTTTTTAACTGAGAATGCGCCAAAGCCACGTAATTCGACACGATTTCCGGTTGCGAGAGCACCGGTGATTTCATCCAAAATCGCATTTACAATATTTTCTACATCGCGATGATAGAGATGAGTATTTTTATCTGCAATCATCTGCACGAGTTCAGACTTAATCATATTACAATCCTTTAACGCCGTTACTTATCCGCCAGAACCTTGCCAAATTGACACAAGACCGTCAAGCGGCAGCCGCTCGCGGAGTGCGTCTTCTAGCGCTTTTGCTTCAGAATGGCCTATTTTTATGCCAAAAACGTCGGCAATTTTGGAAATTGCTGCCGGATTACCAAAAATGCTATCTGTTGGGCGCTTGGGCTTATGTTCAATAATTTCAAGCGCTTCCGGGATATTTTTTTCCTTGTTGAGCCATTCAACAGCCTTTTCCTGGCCGCCAATTGCGTCGATTAATCCGTTGTCCAGACTTTGACTGCCAGTGAATATACTGCCGTCTGCGAGCTTCAAGACTTCAAATTCTTTCATATTTCTTCTATCGGCAACGATTTCAACGAACCATTTGTAAGAATCCTGGATTAACCTGTCGATCATGGCAACGGATTCTTCGCTTGCCGGGTTAAACGGGTTTGGTTCAGCTTTCATCGGAGACGATTTAATCGCTTTAACTTTAACTCCGATTTTATCGAGAAGTTCAGAGGCATCAGCATATTGAAACAATACACCGATTGAACCGACAATTGACGAACGCCTTGCAACGATGTGATCACTTGCTGAAGCAATCATGTAACCTGCTGAAGCTGCCAATGTGCCAACATTAGTCGTTACCGGTTTTGTCTCGGCTAATTCACGAACCGCTTCAAACATTGCTTCACCACCAACGGTGGAGCCGCCTGGGGATGAAATGTTCAAAATGACAGCTTTTACCTTGTCGTCTTCCTTTAGTTTTTTGAGAAGTTTGAGCATCGGTTCGTCATTGGTGATGACACCGGTAATTTTCACTTTTGCAATGTGATCAGTTGAAGTGCTTGATAGGCCAATTTTCTGGGCACTGAAGGCGATTATGCCCAGTAAGGTAAGGCCCAGAACCACAAACGTTGCAATTCTCCAAAAGCTGACTTTTTTGCGTAATCTTCTGCGGTCGATGATTTCATCAGCGTTAATAGACACGTTATTTTCCTTAAGTTTTGTTGCCTACAGGTAGCAGTGGATTGCGCTTCCTGCAAGGCGATATCTCTTCACTAAAGATTATAAAGATCGCTATATTTATCTTCCAGGTACTCTATAAGCGGCTGAGCGGATGGAGATTCACCGGTTGCAGACTGGATGAGGTTTTCTGCAGAAAGCAGCTTTCCCTTGCGGTGAATTTTTTCCCGCAACCAATCAAGAACTTCGGTTGTTTCACCCTTTGCAATTTTGGCATCACGTTCAGGCATATCGCTGCGCATGGCTTTATCCAAACAAGCGGAATAGATGTTCCCCAAACTATAGGTTGGAAAATAACCAAAAAGACCTACTGACCAATGTACATCTTGCAGGACACCCAGTTTCACGTCCGTCACTTCCAATCCGAAATATTGCTTGAAGCGTTTGTTCCACTCTCCTTCAAGGTCTTTAACTTCCAAATTTCCGGATACTAAGTCCCGCTCCAGTTCAAAACGTAGAAGAACATGTAGATTATAGTGAACCTCATCTGCTTCTGTGCGGATGAAACCCGTTTCGACGCTATTTACTGCCTGATAATACTCTTGCGCTGAAGCAATATTTAATTCGGGGAAGTGTGCCTTCATTTGCGGATAAAGCCATTCTGCAAACGGACGAGAGCGAGCAATCTGGTTTTCCCAAAAACGCGACTGACTTTCATGTACGCCCATCGAACAATATTGTGCCGCTGGTAAGAATGGATCAGGTGCTCCTTGCGCATATAAAGCGTGGCCTACTTCGTGAGCGGTCGAATAAAGACAGTTTAGAGGGTTTTTTTCATCTACCCGCGTCGTGATGCGGCTATCGCCACCGCCGCCTGAGCTAAAGGGATGAGTGGATATGTCGATGCGACCTGCCTTGAAATCATATCCCATTTGTTTGGCCAGTTTTTCAGCCATTGCCAATTGTTGAGAGGATGAAAAATTACCTTCAAAGGGTTTGGGCTTGAGTTTATCAGCGATCTGTTCGCGTAGCGCTACCAATGGGTTACGAAGTCCCTCAAGCAAGGGAAGCAATGTTGCGGTCTTGGCTCCTGGTTCAAACTGATCCAGCAGTGTGTCGTATAAGTCCTGTTGATTGTCACTCAGGCATTTTGCTTCTTCGCGTTTTAATTCAACCAGTTTTTCAAGCACTGGAGCAAACATCTGGAAATCACCTGCTTCTCGAGCCTTTGCCCATATCATTTGACCTTCTGCAGATGCCTTTGCAATTGTTTTAGCCAAGCTTTCGGGTACTTTGGTCGTCTGTTCATAATCGCGTTTGGCTTCGCGTATGTTTACCTTGTTAAAGTCCGAAATCTCATTTTCATCGATCGCTGCAATCCATTCCGGAATTTTGGGGTCCGTGCTTTGTTGATGAATTAAACCTGCCATAACGCCCGTTTGCTCAGCGCGTTGTGCGGCACCTTTTTCGGGCATCATTGTTTCCTGGTCCCAGGAAATAAGTCCGGCTACCTGGCCAAGTGCGGCTGTTTTTCTCAAGTGATCGAGAAGAAGCGGAAGTGACATTTCATATCCTAAATATTACATTTACTTGGGTATAGATAATGCGTTGGTTGGCGAAAACCAATGCACATGGGTGTGATTTGGAAGAAATGTTTTTAGATCGTTTGGGCGATCAGTTGATCCGTAATTATATCAAAAACCTTGTTGTCATTGGTGCTTCTTGCCAGCATCATTGCACCCTGGTGACCAGCCAACAAGGTATTGGCTGAAGCGGTTTTCTGGGCGTCAGGCATATTCTCGGACAAAATACTTTCCAACCATTTTATGTTTTTTTCAAAAAAATGTTGAACGCCATTAGCAACTACGCTTGGCAGCCCGGCTCTTTCTGCACCTAGCAATCCGCATAGGCAAATTGCATCATCTTGGACCAGAGCGTGACGAATAATGGCCTGGAATGCCCTGAGATTTTGTTCTGTGCTTGTTGCGGTTTTTGTATTGGCAGCCAGAGTGTCAAAATACTGTTTTGAATATCGCTCAACAAGAGCTGAACCCAGGTCTTCTTTTTTGGGGTAATGATAATGAACGCTTGAGCTTTTTATATTGGTGTCGTTCGCAAGATCCCGAAAACTAACGGCATTATAGCCGCCTTTTCGCATCCGGGTTTCTGCGGCATCCAGTAATTTTTCAGTTGTCGACATTACGTTTTTAATCCTGTCTATCTATTGATAGAAAAGTAAGCATCCGCAAACTCAATGTCAAACCAACTTGAAGTGATATGATTGGGCTATCTCCCGGGCAGCATTGGCGACCAGGAGATGAACTCTGGTTTGAAGGGCAGTGTATCTGTTGCGATGATTATGTTTTCGATTTTGATTTTCACCCGGCGGCCCATGTCTGGGTTACCATCAAACTTGCCATCCAATGTGATGATCTCTGCAAACCCTTGAATATGCAATAATGTCTTATTTTCAAAATCAATTAACTGGATGGCAACACGTGGGTCGCTTACAATATTGCCAAAAGTGTTGAACATGTTGTTTCCTAGGTAATCCGGAAATTGAATGGTTTGATTATCAAGAACTTCAATGAAGCCGGGATTGCCTCCCCGGTGATTTATATCGATACCATTCTTTGGTTCGTCATTAATGACTGATGAGCGCGAAGCAATGAACAAAGTATCTACCGATTTAATAATTTTTTGCTCGGTCTCGCCTAGGTTCTCTGAATGAAAAACTTCGGGATTTATATCGAGTTGTCAGGTGGGAACATGTTTCGGATTTGAATATACTTCGGGCAATTTCCAAAGCTCATATCAACCCGCATCTCCAGTTTGTTGTCTTGATGGGAGAGGATAGTTGCATTGAGACGATTGCGCCTTCGTGTTGCAAATTCTACTCCCACAATGCTGATCTTGGAGCCTTTGCTCATTTGCAGGTTTTCAGGTTCACCAGCAAGAGGTTGGGAATTGATAACCAGTGTGTATTCATCAGGACTAGAAATGGTAATGCCAAGTTGATTTCAGGATTTATCTCTGATAAGGGTGGGCTATGAA
>JAALLB010000120.1 GCA_011087745.1 Hyphomicrobiales bacterium
GGCCTGTCTTGCCACTGCAATCAACGGTTCGTGCATACGTATTGGAAACTGAGCCTTCATGATTGGTCAAATGGTGCGATACTATAAAGTGCCATGGCGTACCTCGAATACGCTTGGCGGCGCTAAAACCTTTGATGCACAAGCAGGATATGAAAGCGCCACAACCTTGATGGCTGTCATGATGGCAGGTGCCAATTACATCTGGCATTCAGCAGGCTGGAATGAAGCAGGAATGCATTGTTCGATGGCTAAATTTGTTGTTGATGCGGAGCAATGCGCGATGGCTTGTCGCATGGCAGAGGGCATCAAATGGGATGATTTTGATGAAGCGTTGAGTGCCGTTCGAGATATTGGTCCTGGAGGGCATTATCTGGGACACCCCCATACGCAAGAGAACTTCCAAAAAGCGTTTTTTATGCCGGACCTGTTTGATAACAATTCAATTGAACAATGGGCTTCAGAAGGCTCGGTTGAGATTAACGAGCGTGCTCTAAAGCAGGTGAAATCTTTGCTGGACGCCTATGAAGAACCAAAACTTGATGCGGGTATTGATGATGCCTTACTGGATTATATCGCAAGACGTGAACGTGAAATTCCTGCAATGGATGCTCTTAATCAAGACGACTGAAAATAAAGGTCTATTTTCGCAATACAGCAAAATTTGACGATGAAATGTTCACGATTAGGTGCGGCATCTTGACAATTTTGTCTCGCTCGTTGATGTTAGGAAAAATTTATATGCGGGAGAGCTCAGGTTTATTGCCTGACACCGAAGGAGCAACCACCCCGGAAACTCTCAGGTACCAAGGACCGCATTTGGGTTAACTGCATTTTGCAGATTTAGAATGACTCTGGAGAGCAACGTTTTAAACGTTCACCGACGGGAACAAGCATATCAGCATAGGGTTGGATGACCCGATTTTGATTTGCGAATACTCTCAGGTTTTTGACAGAGGGGGTGTGCTGAATTTCAGCATCGTCCTTGTGTGTCAAAATGAGAGTTTCTAAATGACTGAGTCAACAGAAAATACCCTACTTAAAACACCCCTTAATGATTTGCACGTCAGTCTTGGCGGCAGAATGGTTGAGTTTGCAGGCTATTCAATGCCGGTTCAATATCCGAGCGGCATTGTTACTGAACATAATCACACTCGCGAAAAGGCTGGCTTGTATGACGTATCCCATATGGGGCAGGCATGGCTGAAGGGTGAAAACCACGAACATGTTTCTTCTGAACTTGAAAAACTGGTTCCAGGCGACATTGCTGCACTTGCACCCGGGCGCACACGATACACCCAGTTTACCAACCAGGATGGTGGTATTTTGGATGATTTGATGGTCACACGACTTGCCTCTTCAAGTGAAGATGGCATCTTGTACCTGGTCGTCAATGCATCCCGAAAAACAGAAGATTATCAATTGATGAGCGATAATCTAGACTCATCCATCAAACTGGAAAAAATTGAAGACCGAGCGCTTTTGGCGCTTCAGGGTCCTTCATCTGAAAAGGTTGTGGCAGGTCTTTGTGACGGTATTGAAGAAACCGCGTTTATGTCGTCTCAAACCATGATGATTGGCGGAATTGAGTGTTGGGTTTCCAGATCGGGTTATACCGGGGAAGATGGATTTGAAATATCTGTCAAAGCTGATGAAGCAACGGCTCTTGCAGAAAAGCTGCTTGCCCATGAAGATGTTATGGCTTGCGGCCTTGGTGCTCGAGATTCTCTAAGACTGGAAGCAGGGCTATGTCTTTATGAAAATGACATTGATGAAACAACAAGCCCGATTGAGGCCGGGTTGATTTGGTCAATTTCCAAACGCAGGCGTGCAGAAGGCGGATTTCCGGGTGCTGCACGTGTTCAATCTGAAATTGCAAACGGTGTTAGCCGCAAACGTGTGGGCATCAAGCCGGATGGCCGCGCACCTGCACGCGCTGGGACAGAAATTACCGGCGTTGACGGCGCTGTAATCGGCACACTCACATCAGGTGGGTTTGGACCCAGCATTGAAGGTCCAATTTCCATGGGGTATGTGCCAACCGAATATTCGGAAGCTGGAACGAAATTAAACTTGCTGGTTCGAGGCAAAGCCCTGCCAGCAACAGTGACAGCCCTTCCTTTCATTCCTAATAACTTTAAACGCTAAATGACTAACTAATTGGAGAAAATACATGTCAGTTAAATATACAGAAGACCATGAGTGGGTAAGCATCGATGGTGATGTGGCAACATTTGGAATTACCGATCACGCACAAGAACAGTTGGGTGAACTGGTTTTTGTTGAACTACCAGATGTTGGTTCGCAAGTTGAAAAAGGCGGCGAAGCTGCTGTTGTAGAATCGGTTAAGGCAGCTAGTGATGTTTATGCTCCTGTATCTGGAGAGGTGACTGAAACCAATGAAGCTTTATCCAGTGAGCCGACAAAAGTGAACGAAGAGCCGGAAACCGGCGGTTGGCTTGTGAAGATCAAAATGTCTGATCAAAGTGAACTTGATGGCATGCTTGATGCAGATGCCTATTCCAAACTTATTGGCTAAAATTTCGGAGAATTCCAAATGACTGCAAAACGCGAACGATTAACCGACCTTCAGGCGGGCGCTAACTTTATTCCTCGACACATTGGACCAAGAGAAACAGACATATCATCGATGTTAAAAACCGTTGGTGCTGGTTCGTTGGATGATCTGATTGAAAAGGTTATTCCTGCCAACATTCGCATGGATGGGCTTTTAAATTTACCCGAAGCTCTGAGTGAGCGAAATACTCTATCTGACTTGCGACAGGTTGCCGGCCGCAACCAGGCTTTCACGTCCATGATCGGAATGGGCTATTACGGGTGTGTAACACCCAAGGTTGTCTTGCGACGGCTGCTGGAGAGCCCAGGTTGGTATACAGCTTATACGCCTTATCAGGCAGAGGTTAGTCAGGGGCGTCTTGAAGCCTTGATGAATTATCAGCAAATGGTGTGCGATCTAACCGGTCTTGATCTTGCAAATGCTTCATTGCTTGATGAAGGAACTGCCGTTGCCGAGGCTATCTCGATGGCGAAGCGTGTTTCAAAAAGCAAGAACCTTGCATTTTTCCTTGACGAAGATACCCATCCTCAAACAATCGCTGTTGCGGAAACACGAGCAGAGGCATTTGGTTATGAATTGATCATCGGAAACCCAAGCACTGATCTTGTGCCTGAAGATGTTTTTGCTGCAGTTCTTTCCTATCCAGGTTCAAGTGGCCAGGTTAATGATTTTTCAAAAATCACAGAATCGCTAAAGGCTGCTGGCGCAATTTCGATTTTTGCAACTGATTTGCTTGCACTTGCCTTGCTTAAATCTCCAGGTGAGATGGGTGCGGATATTGCGGTTGGATCTTCTCAAAGGTTTGGTGTTCCCATGGGATACGGTGGGCCTCATGCTGCATTTTTTGCAACAAGAGATGAGTATAAACGTTCCATCCCGGGCCGAATTATTGGTGTATCAATTGATGTAAATGGCAAGTCTGCCTACAGAATGACTTTGCAAACCCGCGAACAACACATTAGACGCGACAAGGCGACCAGTAACATCTGTACGGCTCAGGTCTTGCTTGCAGTTATTGCCGGAATGTTTGCTGTATATCACGGGCCAGACGGTATTCGCCGTATTGCGCAACGGGCTCACCGCTATGCGGAAATATGTGCGCATGAAATCAAGCGCCTTGGATATACCGTTCTAACTGATAGCTTCTTTGATACTATTACGGTGCATGCCCCTGGTCGTGCCCATGCAATTCTTGCAAAGGCTAAAGAGAAGAAGATAAACCTTCGCCTTGTTGATGGTGATCATCTGGGTATTTCCCTTGACCAAACTACCCGGCGTTCAGAACTAGAAAAGCTGCTGGCCTGTTTTAACCGTAATGCCATGTCAGGTCGGACCATCGATCAGGCAGATGGTGAAGTTGTTGAATGTATTCCAAAACCACTTCAGCGTACTTCTGAGTTTATGACACACCCTGCGTTTCAGCTTTATCACAGTGAGACGGAATTGCTTCGATACTTGCGCCAATTGCAGGCAAAGGATATTGCGCTTGATCGTTCAATGATACCGCTTGGTTCATGTACGATGAAACTCAACGGCACAACGGAAATGATCCCGATTACATGGCGCGAGTTTGCGCATATGCATCCGTTTGTTCCTCTTGAACAAGCGCAAGGGTATCAGCAATTGTTTAAAGACTTTGAAGCAATGCTTTGTGAGATAACCGGATTTGATGCGGTTTCTCTTCAACCTAATGCAGGTAGCCAAGGGGAATATGCCGGACTTCTGACAATCCGGGCATATCATAAGCATAATGGTGATGATCATAGAAACATTTGTCTGATCCCAACATCTGCGCATGGTACAAACCCAGCTTCAGCAGTTATGGCGGGACTAAAAGTTGTTGCTGTTCGTTGTAATGAAGCCGGCAATGTTGATGTTGATGATTTGAAAGCAAAAGCTGCCGAGCACAAGGAAAATCTGGCTGCTTTGATGATTACCTATCCTTCAACACATGGTGTGTTTGAGTCAGCCATCCGTGAAATTTGTGATGCCATTCATGAAAATGGCGGGCAGGTGTATCTGGATGGTGCAAACCTGAATGCGCTGGTTGGTATTGTTCAGCCTGGAAAGATTGGTGCAGATGTTTGTCATATGAACCTTCATAAGACTTTCTGTATTCCGCATGGCGGTGGTGGCCCTGGTATTGGTCCAATTGGCGTTGGGGCACACTTGGCCAAGTTTTTGCCAGACCATGTACTGGTGACCGGTGTTAACCCTGCTTCGGGCGGAGAGAAAACGATCGGCCAGGTTGCATCAGCACCTTGGGGTTCTGCTTCAATCCTTCCAATTTCATGGGCCTATATTGCGATGATGGGAAATGCAGGTTTGAAAAGAGCAACGCAGGTAGCAATCCTCAATGCCAACTATATCGCGGCTCGTCTAAGCAAGTATTTTCCAGTCCTGTATTCAGGTCCTGGCGGCTATGTTGCTCATGAGTGTATTCTTGATATGCGTAGCTTGAAGGAGAACCTGGGTATTACGGTTGAAGATGTCGCCAAGAGATTGGTCGACTATGGCTATCATGCTCCAACAATGTCTTTTCCTGTTGTTGAAACCATGATGGTCGAACCGACTGAGTCTGAAAACAAACAGGAGATTGACCGTTTTTGCGATGCCATGATTGCCATAGCCATGGAGATTGATGAAATTCGCGATGGTAAAGTGGAGGTCGACAACAATCTGCTTTCAAATGCGCCTCATACCCAAGACTTGTTAATGGGTGATTGGGGCAGGCCATATTCCAAGGAACGTGCTTTCTTCCCATTGCCGTATGTATCTGATGACAAGTATTGGCCGCCTGTTGGCAGGGTCGATAACGTTCATGGTGACCGAATCTGGTTTGCGCCTGCCCACCAATAGAAGCCTATATGGAGGCGGCTGAATAGAACCTTTTTAGGAAGAGTGGTGTCAAATACATCGGGATTTGATAGCACGCGATAAAAAGCATGATGGGTTCAGTAACCGTCAGCGGGAGTGCTGCAAGAAATAGAGCCATGTTTCTGTTTCCGGCTATCACGCTGACGGCAACTCGATTTTTGGAAAATCGAGGAGCTTTCATTGAGTAGAAGGTTAGTACCTGAAACCCAAAATTGGCGCAAAATGCTGCCAACACTGTAAACAAGACGCTATAGGGCTCGTTTGTTAAAGCGGGCCCTAAAGCTGACATCAGGCCAATCACCAGAACGGCCATTAATATGATGGATAGCCCATCGGAAATCCGGGTTTGGGCTTCTGTCATTTCGGGTAAAAATCTTTGCCTGATAAAAAACCCTAGTCCGGCAGCAATCGTAACTAACGTCAACTCGGGATAAGGGCTGTATTTCCGATTGATTTGAGGTTGATT
>JAALLB010000121.1 GCA_011087745.1 Hyphomicrobiales bacterium
TCACATTTATGAATCAATTCAACGCCTTATCCAATAGCGTCTAGTACTGTGATGATACGGTTTATAAAAGTGGGCATATATACTTTGATGCCTCTGTCATGTTGCTGTTTTTTCTTCTTATCGGACGAACGCTGGACCATGTTATGCGGGAAAAAGCTCGTAACACCGTTGCAGGTTTCTCACGTCTAATACCAAAAGGGGCTATAGTTGTTGACGGTTCAACCAAGGTCTTCACTGCGCTTGAACAAATAGCGGTGGGAGATACTTTGTTGGTCAAGCCCGGTGATAGAGTTCCGTTGGATGGAACATTGACACTTGGGGTTTCCCAGCTGGATTGTTCAATTGTTACGGGCGAGTCTTTACCCCGGACCGTCAGAGTTGGGAATGCCGTGGTTTCAGGAATGCTCAACCTTGGCAACGAATTTCAAATCAGAGTTACCGCCAAATCAGATCAATCATTTCTCGCCCAAACTGCTCGATCTTTGGAAACAGCTACATCCAGTCGTACCTCTTATCATCGGTTGGCGGATAAAGCTTCGAAATTATATGCACCAGTGGTTCACACAGCCGCTCTATTGACTTTTATTTATTGGTTTGTAGCTTCTGGTGATTGGCACCAGGCACTTACCTATGCGATTTCCGTACTTATCATTACCTGTCCGTGTGCATTGGCGCTTGCAGTGCCCATTGTACAGGTTGTGGCGGCAAGTCGATTGATGGAAGCTGGCATTCTTGTTCGGGATGGCGAGGCATTAGAGCGCCTCGCGGAAGTGGATACCGTGGTATTTGATAAAACAGGTACGTTGACGAGTAGCAGACCTTGCTTGCACAAATCCAATATTGAGCAAGCAAAATACTTATCAATTGCGGCATCTCTGGCCGATCATTCTTCCCACCCTTATTCTGTCGCTATTTCCAAATCAAAAGACGACCGAAGCAATTCTGCAATTTCATTTGATAATGCTGCAGAATACCCGGGATTGGGTATTGAAGGCGTGCGGAACGATAAACTGTATCGTCTTGGTAAAACATCATGGGCAGTAGCAGGCGGCAACTCTCAGGATATACAACCTACCAATATTCCTACTGTTACCCTTTCTTGTAACGGCAAATTACTTGAAACTTACAAGATTACCAACGAAGTGGACCCATCAGCCAGGGGTGTAATGCAACACCTTCGAAAAGCTGGTTATCAGTTGAGCATTCTTTCAGGTGACGGAGTTGAATCTGTTAAATCTGTGGCTGAATATTTGGGTGTCACTGAATATGAAGGTGGACGTTTACCGCAAGATAAAACCCTTGAGATCGAAAATCTTACCCAGGCTGAAAAAAGAGTGTTGTTTGTTGGAGACGGTCTCAATGACGCTCTTGCGATGGCCATAGCACATGTATCCTTGGCACCCACGAACGCAGCAGATATAAGCCGCAACTCGGCCGATTTTGTTTTGCTGAAGAATAATTTATCCGCTATCAAAACGATAATTGGTATTGCAACTAAAACTCAATCACTGATTAAGCAGAATTTTGGAATTGCTATCATCTACAATGTGCTCGCATTACCTTTGGCAGTCTTGGGATATGTAACGCCTTTAATTGCTGCTGTAGCAATGTCTATCTCATCCCTGCTTGTTGTGCTCAATGCACTACGGTTGCGAAGTCAAAAACCTGTGGGCATGGAGCGATAGTCAAATGACAGTGTGGTATTTTCTCATCCCAATTTCATTAATTCTAGGGCTCATTGGCCTGGGACTGTTTTTCTGGAATATGCGTAACGCACAATATGATGACATGAGCGGTGCAGCAAACCGAATACTGGATGACGAAGATAATCCCCATTCGTAAGGCTATGCTTTTATGTGTATGGTTTTGATTTACGGCGCAAGTTTTGACATTCATAACATGACGGATTTATCTTTCAAAAAACCAACAGGGCAAACTTCACCATATAAAAAAGGAAAGTAACGTAAGTATCGAGAGCTTAATCAGCTGGCAAACATGGAAAGTGCTGCTATTTGTTCTTCGGATAATTGACGTGGACGATATTCGTAACTTTCAAGCGTTAATCTGGCAGCAGCTTCAAGCTCTTCCATTGCAAAAACTGCTGAGTAGATATCTTTAGAAGCAACGACTGGGCCATGATTTGCGAGCACCACGGCAGAGCGTTCGCCATTTAGATCGCGCACCGCCTGTCCCATTGCTTCATCTCCGGGTCTGAAATATGGCAGGAGTTTTACCCGGCCAAGCTTCATAATTGGATAGGGTGTCAACGGTGGCAACATATCCTCTGCATCGACATCCGGCATGATGGACAAAGCGACAGAGTGATGAGAGTGAAGATGCACGACGGCTCCAGCATCTGAGCCTCTGGTGTCGTAGAACGCCGTGTGAAGGGAGATTTCCTTTGTTGGTTTGTTGCCACCAATCTGCAAGCCATCGCGATCAAAATGTGCTAATTCTGCTGGGTCAAGAAATCCAAAACTTGAGTTTGTTGGAGATACCAGCAAACCACCATCTTCACATCGGGCAGAAATGTTTCCAGTTGATCCATGGGCAAGCCCGCGGTCATACATGCTTTTTGCCAAAAGGCAGATATCTTCTCGTAATTTGCTGTCACTCATCGACCTAAACTCTCTATCGCTTTCTTGAAGAAATCTTCGCCACCAAAATTACCTGATTTTAATGCTAGGGCAAGCTCGCGATTTTCGTCTTTCAAAGCTGGCACACCCGGCGCAATTTCCGGCCCTATTTTCATAGCCTTGATGTTCAATGCCGTAACAATTGCACCAGAAGTTTCACCGCCTGCAGATACAATGCGCTTAAACCCAAGTTCCACGAGTTTAGCTGCTACTGCTCCAAAGAATGTCTCGATCTTTTCTGCTATGAACTCCTGACCAAACTCACCTTGCGTAGCGCGGACAACTGCAGGGTCAGCAGATGTATAAATTAGGGGTGTTGTGTCTTGTTCCTGGACCCAATTACAAAGGCCGTCCACTGTGTGCAGTCCATCTAAAATGCTTTCTGCAGTAACTTTCATTGCCGGATGACCTTTACAGTAACGTGCGACTTGACTTCGGGTAACTATCGAACAGGAACCTGAGAGGATAATACCTGGCCCATCAACGCCTTGCCATTTTGTAACGGCATTACCAATTTTATTTTTCGCTCTAAAATTTGCCGGTAACTCAAGCGCAAGACCGGAGCCTCCTGTTAGTAGCTTGCTTTCAGAACAGGCTTTGCCCAATTCAATGAGATTTTCATCCTCAATGGCATCAGCAATATAAAAACCAGAACCTTCTTGCTGCAATTGCTCGCGAATAGCATTGGCACCCTTGCTAATCGTAGAATAGGGAAGATGCCTTATTTGGGTGTTCGTTTGATGCCCAAGCCAGCGCCGCAAATCTGAATCAACCATCGGAGTAAGTGGGTGATCCTTCATTCCGCTTTCATGCAACGGGATATCATTTACGAAAAGGCTTCCCTGATAAATTGACCTCCCGGTAGCGGGAAAAGCAGGGCAAAATACCACTGTTTTTTCACCAAGCAATTTCGAGAGAGCATCAGCTACCGGCCCGATATTCCCATCTTTTGTGGAATCGAATGTAGAACAATACTTGAAGAATATTTGCTCGCATCCCTGATCAAGCAACCATTGTGCGGCTCTAACAGATTCGTCCACCGCATCTCTTACAGGTGCCGTTCTGGATTTGAGTGATACAATGCCAGCTTCAACATCGCTTAGTGCAACTCCGTTTGGGATGCCATTATATTGCGCAACTGACATTCCACCTTTTGCAAGGGTGTTTGCTATATCACTTGAGCCCGTAAAATCATCGCCAATACATCCAAGTAACATGCTAAATTCCTTGAATGGGATTTGTTGGACCATGATCCAACCGCCAAACATAACCAGAGGCGCCTTCGCTGGAGAACGCTTGTGTGACAATTGGGTCATGGCCAGGAATAACAAGCGACTTTTGAGAAGCAAGACTTTGTATTTTATCAAATCCAGAAACCATGTTTTCAAGATCAACAACAATCGGGAATGGTTTTTGCAGAAGAAAATTCTCATAAAAGTGGGATGCATCCGAAGCAAGACAAAGGTACCCAACCTCGGTTTTTACTCTTACAGCTTGAAGCCCTCTAGAATGACCTCCAATGCAATGAACGGTTACACCATCAGCAACCATGCCATTCCCGTCATGAAAGACAACCCGGCCAGAATAGACTTTACGCACCATCTCGCAAACATGTTCAACAGTGAACGGCATTCGCAAAACATGCCCACACATGCAGGGACCGGTTGCAAATTCCATTTCTGTTTTTTGCAGATGAAATTTTGCGTTTGGATAGCGATCAAGACCGCCAGCATGATCATAGTGGAGGTGCGTAATGATCACCGTGTCCACATCTTCAGCTTTTACGCCAATGGTTTCGAGAGATTGAGCTGGGTCGCGCAATATTGGACGGTCACGTCTTTCAGCTTCTGCAGCATCATAACCGGTATCAACAACGATCACTTGATTATCAGATTTTAGCACCCAGATAAAATAGTCCATGTCATGGGGACTTGCATGATCATCATCAAAAATAAAACTGTCAGCACGGGTTCTGCTGTTACGCTCCGCATACTTAAGCGCGTGTACTTCCCATAGTTTTTCCATTTAATTCACCCACCGAAAGGTTTTAACTGTTTTAACTTCAATCATGGAGGAGACCTTATCATCAAAGGCTTTGAAATGTTCCGATTTAAGATGAGTATCAAATGCAGCAGGCGATGTATAAATCTCGTAAAGAAAAACTTCATATGGATGTAGTTCATCAGTACAAACATCAAACTGGTGGCAACCGCTTTCCACTTTGAGAGAAGTTGCAGCATTCTCATACATCAGATCAAGAAATTTCTCCCAATCCCGGGGCAAAACTTTAAAAGTTACAATGACTGCAAACTTCATTTCAGTACCTTTACTTTAATGATTTTGGAAAAGAAGGACTTGATGGATGGTATCTGACTGAGGATCAGCAGCACATTCAAACTTAGTAAAATTGCAGCACCGGGCCGTGTGAAAAATACGCTAAGATCACCGTCCGAAATCAAGAGTGAGCGCCTGAACGTTTTATCAAACAAACCGCCAAGAATAACCCCGATAACAAGTGGTGCAATCGGATAGTGCATAAGGTTCATTGCATAGGCAAGTAAACCAACACCAAACATCAAAAACAGGTCATTCATACCGCCACCCACACTGAATGAACCTATTGTTGTGAGAACCATAACAATAGGTAGGAATACAGTCTTTGGCGTTCTAAGAATTGCGATGAAAACCCGTGCCGTGAATAGTCCCATCAGGAACATCGTCACAGATGCCATAACAAGCACGGCAACAATGTGAGTGATGATTGCCGGATCAATTGTTGGTCCCGGGATGACATTGTTTATTTTCAAGGCGCCAAGTAATGCAGCGGCAGGTGGCGAACCGGGTATACCCAGAACCAGTAGAGGAATAAGCGCTCCACCAATTGCAGCATTATTGGCTGCTTCTGCCGAGATCAGGCCATCCACTGACCCTATGCCGAAATTGGCGCTTTCCTTTGATGTGGTCTTGCCAACACCGTAAGAAAACCAACCGGCAACGTCTTCGCCAACGCCGGGAAGCGCTCCAATTCCTGTTCCAATTCCACCGCTTCGCAATATTGTTGGAAGGCGTTTTGTGACCTCTTTTAACTCGGGGCGAATTCGCGATACGGTTAGTGTTTGGCCCAGATCAATTGCTACACGCATTCCATCAATAATTTGCGGAATAGCAAATGCGCCCATCAAAACAGGCACAACCTGAAATCCTGAAAGCAGATAAGACCACTGAATACTCTACCGATTGTCATCGGTAGGTTCAGATTTTTCGAGATGGTCC
>JAALLB010000122.1 GCA_011087745.1 Hyphomicrobiales bacterium
AGGGCAATCCAACTCGGATACACGATGGCGAAAGATGTGTGAATCGAGTAGGCGCTAGGTGAAGGGCAATTTTTCGAGCATCTTTCAAGATGTGGTGATGAAAAGACATAATCGCAGCTGGTCCATCATAAGAAGCAAGCAGTTCCGCAATGGAGGCAACAAAGCCTTCATCTTGACCTTTTTGACCTTTCAGTTCGATGACCAGGCCAACCTTTCCAGCCACAAGGTTCAGGAATTTTTCAAGGGTCGGAATTTTATCTTCGGTTTCGTGAATAAATATACTGGAAAGCGTATTGGCATCGGCTTGGCGAGTTTGACCAGTTTCACCTGTCAGACGACCCAGTTCGAAATCATGAAACACCATGGGCACCATGTCGGCGGATGGCTGAATATCAAGTTCAATATTGAAATTTCCAGAAATAGCAGCGCTGGCAGCAGAAAGAGTGTTTTCAAAAATGCCCTTGTTGACGTCATGCAATCCGCGGTGCGCAATCGGCCGTTCAATCATCCATTTCAGGGTTTGTTTGCTTTTGTTTTTAAATTCCAACGCCACGGAGTTGCCTCATGTCTGGTTCAAGGTATGGTAAGTAACCTAAAGACTCACTTTAAGCATTTGCGAAAGACGTGCCACATGAAAATTCTAACCGCCAGCCTGGCTGTTCTTCTATCAACAACTACTCTTGGACTGGCGGCAGGTTTCGAAATTTTAAAGCCTCATCGCGCCGTTTATGATGTAACGCTTGAAAGTGCAGAAGATCGCTCTGGCATCAAGGGCATGACGGGTCGCATTGTTTATGAAGTCAAAGGCAATGAATGCGAAGGCATAGCCATTCGCTATCGCTTTGTCACAACAATCAATACCGGCCGGGATAATTTCACGACGGATCAACAAACCTCCACGTATGAAAGCCCGGATGGCAAGGAATTTTCATTTGAAACAAAAAGCTTTGTGAATGATCAGGCAGACCAAAAGATTTCCGGCAGTGCAACGATCAGCGACAAGGAAATTGAAGTAAATCTGAAAGGAGAAAAGCCGCGCAATCTGAAACTGGGTGAGGGCATCTTTACCACGACGCATTTAGTGACCATTTTAAAAGATGCCCGAAAGGGTGAGCGATTTGTTGTGCATGATGTTTTTGATGGATCAGGAGATGCGGACAAGCTTTTAAACTCGGCTTCAGTTATTGGAACCGCGAGAGTTGTTGAAGAACCGCTCAAGGGGGAAGATCCCAAAACACTAGCATCGCTTAAAAGCAAACAGGCGTGGCCGGTTAGCATGAGCTATTTTGATAAAAAGCTGGATAATACTGGCGAAGCCCTGCCAATATACGAGGCATCATTCTTGTTGTACGAAGATGGTATTACCCGACAATTGATGATGCGTTACCCGGATTATGAACTGAGGGCATCGCTGACCGAATTGGAATACTACAGCGCAAAAGCCTGCAAACTCGACAATTAGCCTTTAAATCCGCCACCCTCCAGATAAGCAGTTTCAGCAGGTGTTGTGTGCCGGCCCAAGACAGTGTTGCGATGAGGAAAGCGGCCAAAACGACGGATGATATCACGGTGTTCGAGTGCTGCCCAAATAGCTTCCGGATTGGCAATCGAATGTTGAAGCAAAACCGATTTCTCTTGATCAGCAATTTTTTCAGAATGCTCATAAGGCAGGTAGAAAAACACTCTCAGGTCTTCGCGGCAAGATAGGTCCAACCCCTTTGCCAGTGCGTCCTTTGCAACCTGTAGGGCCTTTGCATCTTGAGTAAAGCTCTTGGCATCATTACGGAACATGTTTCGTGAAAACTGATCCAAAACAATTATTAAGGCAAGGGCACCATCCGCGGTTTCTGCCCAGTGATCTAATTTACCTTCGCAGGCATCATCGTGGGTTTTTCCAAATTTTTCGCGGATTTGGGTGTCAACTTCCGGGTTCTTGGTCCACCATCCCTCATTACCAAGCTGCGACCAAAACTCAAGTACGTCATTTGCTTCCATGTTTTTCACCTTTAAAATTAATCCCAAATTTTACCGCGTCAGATCCAAATTTCTCTCGAACCGTATCAATAGCACGTTCTGCGTCTGCCCGGCGATTTGCTTCCGGATCCAGCATATCATCCGGATCAGCTTGTTCATCCGGACCAAGCGTCGATACACCGATTCCCAATAATCTGAATTTTGTTCCATCCAGTTCAGGCAACAACAAGTCTGAACCCGTCCGAAAAATCCGGTCTTCCAATTGCGTTGGGTCTGGGATTTGTCGAGATCGCGTTCTGGTTTTAAAATCCGACGTCTTGAGCTTTACAACAACAGTTTGCCCAGCGATATGCTTCTTCTTGAGCTGACTGGAAACGCCCTGAGACAGTTTGCGCAAAATTGGCAACAATTGTTCAGATGTGGATTTGTCATCATTAAAAGTAGTCTCTTTGCTGACAGACTTGGAACCGCTACCAGGTTTGATACTGCGACTGTCTTCACCTCTGGAAAGGCGTGCCAAATGTTGTCCCATGGAGCCATACCTGCGAATGAGGACTGTTTCGTCCATATCCTGAACGGTTGATAGTTCTGTTATACCATCTTTGGCGAGCATCTTCTGCGTAACCTTGCCAACACCCCAAACGATCGAGACTGGCTGTTTTCGTAAAAATTCAATGGCCTCTTGCTCTCCAACAACAGAAAATCCCCTGGGCTTATTCAGGTCAGAGGCAACTTTGGCCAGGAACTTGCAATACGAAAGTCCGACAGAAACTGTTAGATCAAGTTCATCCTCAATGCGCTTTGCCAATCGCACCAGCACTTCAGCTGGGCAGGTGCCATGAAGTTTTTGTGTACCATTCATATCCAGAAAAGCTTCATCAATTGAAAGCGGCTCCACCATTGGTGTTAGCGTGCGCATCATTTCACGAATTACATGGCCAGCCTCTGAATACTTGGACCTATGCGGTTTGATGACTATTGCGTCTGGACAAGCCTCTAATGCCTTGAACATCGGCATTGCCGAGTGAACCCCGCGAATGCGGGCAATATAACAACAAGTCGAAACCACCCCGCGCTTGCCACCACCAATGATAACCGGTTTATCTGCCAAAGTTGGATCGTCGCGTTTTTCAACGGATGCATAAAAGGCATCGCAATCAATATGAGCAATTGCGAGTGTCTTAAGTTCGGGGTGGCGGACCACACGTGGGCTTCCGCATTTTGAACATCTGGAGAGTTTCTTTCCAGGTTTTTGCCATGTAATGCAATCGCGGCAAAGTCCTTCAATGAGTTCTTTGCTTTGTGTGTTCATCTCACCAACCTGCACCACCGGAATCCCGTTCAGGTGGCGAAAACGCATGGAGTGCTTTTTGAATGTCACCAGGATCTATGTTTTGGCTGGCGGTAAAAGAAAGCAGAGTAGGTTCATCACCCATAAAGAATTCAAGCACCGCAATCAGAAAACTTTCAGAACCAGCAGCACGTCGCATTTCATCTGGTGAGATACCCGTGAGAGAAATAAAGCGGGAAATTTGCTCCTCATCACCAGCAATAAATTGCAAATCTGAAATGGCAATCGAAGTGGCTGTATCTGGGGTCATGGTAATATCAAATCTGAATCAGGAAAGTGGTCTAGATCTATAATTGCAATTTGGAACGTAGATTTCAATGTATTTGGAATGTTCTCAAATCAGTGGAAGCGATTAGATGTGCTGTTAATCATGTGGCTATCAGTCAAGATATTGATTCTCAACGAACAAAACTTGGCCAAGAGCTAAATTATTTTGCGATGTTTCCAATTCGTCAACCTTCTGTGTTTATCATATTTCTTGATGATTGCTGTACAGGTTGCCTGCTAAGCAGTTTTGTTATGAGTTGGGGTGAAGGTTTGAAATGGCAAAAACAGTTCTAATAGTTGAAGACAATGAGCTAAATATGAAGCTTTTCAACGACTTGCTGGAAGCTAAGGGCTATAATGTAATTCAAACCCGCAATGGTTTGAAAGCCCTTGATTTGGCAAAAGAACACCGTCCTGATCTGATCTTGATGGACATTCAATTGCCCGAAGTTTCGGGTCTTGAAGTCACCAAATGGATAAAAGAGGACGAAATGATCTCTTCTATTCCAATTATTGCTGTTACCGCATTTGCCATGAAAGGTGATGAAGAGCGCATTCGACAAGGGGGATGTGAAGCTTATATCTCAAAGCCAATATCGGTAGCGACTTTCATAAAAACCATCCAGTATTATATCGGCGACGGCCAATAAACGAAGATCCAGAGTAAATTGTTTAGCGTAGTGAGATTGAAAATTGACAGCACGTATCTTAGTCGTCGATGACATACCAACAAATGTAAAGCTGCTTGAAGCAAGGCTTATGGCTGAGTATTTTCAGGTTTTGACGGCTACAAATGGTGAAGATGCAATCTCATTATGTGAAAGCGGTCAGTGCGACATGGTGTTATTGGATGTTATGATGCCTAGTATCGACGGCTTTGAAGTATGTAAGCGTCTTAAAGCAAACCCTGAAACAGCGCATTTGCCTGTTGTTATGGTAACGGCCTTGGATCATCCAGAAGATCGGGTAAAGGGTCTTGAGGCAGGTGCTGATGATTTTCTTACGAAACCTGTGAATGATCTTGCACTTGTAACACGGGTGAAAAGCCTCGTGCGCCTGAAAATGCTGACAGACGATCTACGCTTAAGAGCTTCCAACGGTGATGAACTAGCAATGAACCACTATTTGGTAAGTGATGAAGTTAATTCACCGAAAGAAAGACCCAATCTTATTATAGTGGATGACAGGGCAGCATCTTACGAGAAAATGGTCGAGACTCTCAGTGAAAAAAATAACGTGGAAGTCGAAACAAACGCAACAGATGCATTGTTCCGAATTGTAGAAGGCAATTATGATCTTGCAATTATTTCTCTAAGTATGGAAAATTTTGACAGTTTGCGTTTGTGCTCGCACTTGCGATCTCTTGAAAGAACCAGAATGCTGCCACTTGTTGTTATTGCAGGATTGGACCAGGAAAAGGTTGTTAGTCGGGCGATGGAAATTGGCGTCAATGACTATATAAAGCGTCCGATTGATAGCCAGGAATTATTGGCAAGACTAAGAACCCAACTATGCCGCAAACGCTATAATGATTGCCTGCGAGCTTCTGTTCAGCAAACTATCGAAATGGCGGTAAAAGATCCGCTGACGGACCTGCATAATCGCCGATATTTTGAAATGCATTTCACGTCGCTGTTTGAGAAATCAATATCATTGAAGAAACCTTTGACAGCGATCATGTGTGACATAGATAAATTCAAGGCAATAAATGATACCCATGGCCATGATGTTGGCGACGCAGTCATTGTTGAAGTGGCAAATCGCATCCGAAAAAGCGTTCGAAATGTTGATATTGCCAGTCGTTATGGCGGTGAAGAATTCGTGATTATCATGCCGGATACAGATATCGATTATGCACACGTTGTTGCCGAACGCATACGGCGTGAAGTCGCTGAACATCCGATCATTGCCGAAGGTGGTTCCAAGCAGGTTTATACAACAATCAGCATGGGATTATCTTCTTTGAAATTCAAAAGTGATTCTCCGAAAATGTTGATGAAAAGAGCTGATGAGGCACTTTATGCTGCAAAAAGAGCTGGCCGCAATCAGGTTATGACTGTCGCTGCCTAACCCAATACAACGTCTGAATGGGTTTTTTCCAACTGTTGAGCGAACTACCTAGGATTGCAGTATTTACTAATGCTTTGGCCGCTAAGTATTATGAATGTTAAGCATTAATGCTAACCTACAGTTACCAAAATAGCACAGTACTAGACGCTATTGGATAAGGCGTTGAATTGATTCATAAATGTGAT
>JAALLB010000123.1 GCA_011087745.1 Hyphomicrobiales bacterium
CGATTCAAATTGTCGCACCCCTAAATGACAAAGCCAGTAGCTGGGTAGTTACCTTGAAAGAACAAAGACAAATGCAATCATGACGGTAAACCAACTTGAAACTCCAAGGCTGATGCCCAACAGCAACACAACATAAAATAGAACCGGCAGTTCAAATTGGTTAGCAACGGCTCTTGTATAAATTGCTGTCACCTCTGGTTTGCTTCCAACCACTGAGAAATCTTCGGGCGCAGCTTCACCTGCTTTAACAGCTTTTACTCTCGCTTTGCTCATTTGCAAATACAGCCAAATGGTCAACCCCATTTGAGCAAGAATAATACAAACAAGCAGTTTCAGCTTCCAAGCTGTTTGAAATGTCCAGAAAAATTCTAAATCCATAAAATTATACCCATTGATTTCTCATTTGATTGCATCGCAATAACTTATGTTGTTCCGTGGTAATTAGGGCTTTCACGGGTGATTGTTACATCATGTGCATGGCTTTCGCGAAGACCTGCACCCGAAATACGGACAAAAGATGCCTTCTTTTGATAATCTGCAATGTTTTCACCGCCGACATACCCCATGGCAGCTTTGAGACCACCTGCAAGTTGGTGAATAACTGCACCCGCTGGACCTTTGTAAGGCACTTGCCCTTCAACACCTTCAGGGACGAGTTTCAAACTGTCCGTAACTTCTGCCTGGAAATACCGGTCGGCAGACCCGCGAGCCATGGCGCCCACAGAGCCCATGCCACGATAGGATTTATATGAGCGGCCCTGATGCAGATAAACTTCACCCGGACTTTCTTCTGTTCCGGCCAGTAGAGAGCCAACCATAACAATTGATGCTCCTGCTGCAATTGCCTTGGCAATATCACCTGAATACTTGATGCCGCCATCCGCAATGACCGGAATATTTGCATGCTGGGCAGCTTCAACAGCAGACATGATCGCTGACAGCTGAGGAACACCAACGCCCGCAACAATACGGGTTGTACAAATTGATCCTGGTCCGATACCAACTTTCACCGCATCAGCGCCTGCATCAATCAGTGCTTTTGTTCCATCTGCAGTTGCTACATTGCCCGCAAGAATTTTTACCGAGTTGGATAATTTTTTGATGTGCGAGACCGCATCCAATACCTTTTGTGAGTGGCCATGGGCTGTATCAACCACCAGCAGATCAACCCCTGCATCCATCAATCGCTCTGCACGTTCAATTCCATCTTCACCAACGGTTGTTGCAGCTGCAGCGCGAAGTCTGCCCTGCTCGTCTTTTGCAGCATTTGGATTGAGCTTGGATTTTTCAATGTCCTTGACCGTTATCAAACCCACACATTGATACTGATCATCAACAACGAGCAGTTTTTCGATACGATGTTGGTGAAGAAGGCGCTTGGCTTCTTGCGGATCAACGCCCTCTCTCACGGTGATAAGATTTTCATGGGTCATCAACTCATGAACTTTTTGGTCAGGATTAGAGGCAAACCGCACATCGCGGTTGGTCAGAATACCAATCAATTTCCCGGTTACATGTCCACCCAAGCCACCTTCATTTACAACAGGAACGCCCGAGATTTTATTGGCTTTCATCAAGGCTTTTGCATCTGCAAGCGTTGCCTCGGGACCAATTGTTAGTGGATTGACGACCATGCCAGATTCGAACTTTTTTACCTGGCGCACTTCTTCAGCTTGTTGAGCCGGCTCAAGATTGCGGTGAATAACACCCATGCCACCAGCCTGCGCCATCGCAATTGCCAGACGCGATTCAGTTACCGTATCCATTGCTGCTGACAGGATTGGCATACTAAGACCGATGCCTTCTGCGACCCTGGATGAGATGTCCACCTGTCCTGGCATTACGGTTGAAAGACCTGGCTGTAGCAACACATCATCAAATGTGAGTGCGATTTCTCCAGTACCTGAAGTGACTATTTTTGACATATTATTCTTGGCTGACGCCAATCCCAAATTTAAGACTTGTGGATAGAATTATCCGTTACCCGTCCGTTTTTAAAACATATGGATTGACGATTGTCGTTAACACGGGGAATACCCCTTGCAAAGGGCTTTTTTAGTTTGTGCGTATTTTAAATACACGAAACCTTTCACCTTGTGGTGAAACTTCCTGCAGCCATGTTGGGATCTTACCCATGGTAATTTTCGCCGTGACTGAATCTGGACCATAATCACTGGGGCTATTTGCAAATTTTCCCGTACAAAACCCCAGAAATGACAGTTTGTATTTCTCAGCAACAGCCTTTGCTTTGGCTTCAGTGGTTCCCATAAAATCAAGAGTATCCAAAATAGCTCTCTGATTGCGATGATAAGGCCCTGCAACAACAGTATGTTGGGTGTGAAAAAGAACAGCAGAGCTTGTTGTAAGGTCCGAGATCACGTTGGCTTTTGGCAGCGTTTTTAGAAAATCGAAATCAGAATTCACCAAACAATGATTAGGCTCTCTTCTCTTTACGACAACTTTTGAAACATCCAAATTGTTTACCTGTGATTGACCAGCAGAGATTTTAAGAGGAAAAAATACTGCCCCGGCTACATACCAAAAAATTGAGATTTGAAACATCACGATGCCAGACTGGAACCCGTACTTGAATAGTTTTTCCCGGTCGTATTTTTTCTTAAGATAATCCCAGCACATCATCGAAAAAATTGTGCAAAATGGGATAACCAAGAATGCCGCTGTTCTGATGAACCGAACTTGCCAAATTGTGCCCATAATACAGGCAGCCAAAATGATGTAGAGGCTGATAATTTTTGTTGTTCTATATTTTCTGTTAAGCAAAACACATGCACCAATTGCCAACGTAAACAGATAATAGCCAACCGTTGCAAGCCAATGAAATGGAAAATCATTTAGTACCACAGCAAGCGATTTTGCTTCGCTTACTTTACTGAGCCATCTAAGTTTTGCTTCTGCACTTACATTTGCATAAGGATCTCCTACTTGCTCGGGGAAGATAATAAATAGCAATAAGATACAACCGCCGGCCATTAAACTGCCAATGGTAAGCCTACTGAAAAATGCCTTTATGCCGCCAGATCCTTGTAGCATTGTAGTGCTCAAACTGAGTAAACAAAACGCAATACCAACCATCGTAAATGCAGCAAGATAGAAGAAGGAATTTGCGTCGGATTGAACATCAAAATAATCCTTCGGTGCAAAATTGATCGAAAAAAGAACAAGGCTTGCAACAATAAGAGAAAGCCCCACTCTCATCATTCCTTGCCCTTTTTTGTCAGCACCTGTTGACCACTCAAATCCAACAACTGCCAAAACAAGCAAGAGTATCAATAGCGTTTCAACTCCTATTGATATTGAGAAAGCAATGGCAACTCCAATCAAGATATTACCCCATTTGCGATCTCGATTTACCAACCCAAGTATCATCAATCCAAAACACAATATTTGAACATTGTGATGATCTATTCGACCTGCTGCAAATTGATTTATTGATGAAATAGACAAAATGCCAAAGAAAGCAGGCAGCCATCTGTGGTAGTTGTTCAACAAGCGATCACAAATCAGGGTCCATACCGCAAGGGTAATCAGCATTAACAACAATGGCCAGACAATTGCTGCCAAATAGGTTGCTTTTTCAAAGCTTAAAAATAAATCGAAAAAATAGATTAAGGCAGCTATCGGCACATCAATTAGCCGAGACCAATGAATATCACCACCGATAGGTGGAACCATTTTATAGGCAGTAATATCATACCAGCCTTGTCCCTGCATCCATGCATGCACTTGTGACATGCGCAGAAAATCATCGGGGCCCATTAGTTCACCATTTGAAAAAACGAAGTGAAAGACAGACCAATTCCAGAAACATAAATATGCCAAACAAACAGCCAAGATCGCTGGCAGGGAGTTTATTGGAGATTGATATTTATTCAGTTTATTCATGTAGCCACCTCTACCGAACCACTTTTAGAACAGCAAGAGATGCGTTAGGCTTTGATACCCACTCCAGCCAGTTTGGCAATTGATTCGTTTGAATTGAAGTGGCCACATTTAGTTTATTGCCGGTTTTCATTTGCTGAATATCTTCCCGGCATATCACTATAAAATCAGCTGCGCGTTCATCCGCGATTTTTTCTACTTGGTTTATTGGCCCATCGAAAAAAGCAAGAACATTTAAAATGCCATTGCCGTTTCTATGATATGAGCCGGCTTCAACGCTGTGCTTCGTGTGAAGCAAAAGGGCAGGAGCAGTATTCAAATCAGAGATTATGTGAGAAGCTTTACGAGTTTGCAGATCAACAAATGATCGATCGATCGTGCAAACAGACATCTCCTCAACCTGTGTCGGTTTTGTTGATGCAACCGGTGCAGAAATAATTTCATTACTTGTCAAAGATGAAGCAACCAAACCAATTGTTACCCAAAAGGTCGAAGTTAATATCAAACACAGTAAACCTTGAGCGAGTCGTGCCACAGCCTTCGAACGAACTAAATTTTCCTCCAACCATTGCCACGACATGGTTGCTAAAATTACGCAAAATGGAATTACAGAGTATATACCGGTTCTTAGAATTCTTGTTTGGTAAAATGAACCTAGAATAGAGATGAATACAACAAACCCAAGAACCGCAAGTTCGCCTTTTGTTGTCGTTTTTTTGACTAGAACCAATACAGTGACACATATCATTATTGCCAAAAATATTGCTTGTGATGACCAATAAGACGGGCTTTCTGCAAACCGATCAATAATGCCCTTTGCTTCTGAGATTCTATCCAACCAGGCTGATTTCAACTCCTGGCTTACGTTACCATATGGCCCTTCAAGACAATGCGGAAAGAACGAAAACATCAACAACACAATGGCAACAGATAAAGCAGCGCCGACAACAAACCTTACTATCATGGCATTGTTCTGTTGAAATATTTCCTTGTGTGAAAGCACCGCCATAGCAATAGATGCTGATGACAGGAGCAAAAGGGCACTCAAATAGAACAAGGAAAATGCATCACAGGAGTTGTTTGAAAACCATCGCTCTGGTGGAAAACTCACTATGTATAGGACGGTACTGGAAACAGATATCCTAATACCTGTTTGAAGCAAACGATTGCAAGAACCATGTTTTTGAAAAAGCCATTCCAAAGCCAAAAACCCAAGAATCCCAACAATTAAAACAAGAGAATCAAGCCCAATCATGATTGAAGAAGAAATCAAAAGTCCAACCCAGTAACTGGAAAACTTTCCCAACCCCTTGGCCACCCCAAGCAGGATCAAGATCAACAACAAGATTTGTATGTTGTGATGGTCCAATCGGCCTGGCTTGAACTCGGCTAATGTGTTGATGGAAAGCACAAAAAACAAAAGCGCCAAAAGACGATGTTCTTTGCCAGCGAGGCGATCACAAATTGAAATCATGGCAGTTACTGCCAACATGAATAGTACCAAAGGCCAAATTATTGCAGCCATGCGAGACGCTGGAGCCAATTCCAAAAATGAATTAAAAAAACCAATAAGTGCAGCAATTGGTAGGTCTATCAATCTGGACCAATGCATATCGGCCCCAACTGGCGGGGCCATTCTGTATGCCTTAAGATCATACCAGCCTTGCCCGGCAAGCCAATTTTGGGCTTGGTGCAGCCTCATAAAGTCATCAGGCCCAGGAAGCACACCTTCGGTATAGACCAGTATCATGCCTTTCCAACTCCAAACCAAATAGAATAAAAACGCCCATATCAGAACTTTTTTCCATGAGTATTCATTGGTTTGCGGCATTGGAGAAAACATCGACAGTCCCGAATCATTATTCACTTAATTTGTAGCGAATATCACAGTACTAGACGCTATTGGATAAGGCGTTGAATTTTTTCATAAATGTGATT